>NZ_JBICIT010000005.1:0-276704 GCF_043102245.1 Pseudomonas sp. zbq_18
ATTGGCGGGCTTTTTCTTACAGCTCGGCTCAGCGTTGATCACCACGCAACTGCGCCACCTGCTCCTGCAGTACCAGCCTGCCGGTGTCCGGCGGCAGCGGCTGGCCAGCGATCAGGTTGATCCGCGACCAGAAGCGCTTGAACAGGCCCTTGTGCGGAGCACGGCTGAAGAAGCTGCCCCACAACCCCTGCAACGCCATCGGGATCACCGGTACCGGGTTGGCCGCGAGGATGCGCTCGACCCCGGCCTTGAACTCGTCGATCTCGCCATTGGTGGTCAGCTTGCCCTCGGGGAAGATGCACACCACCTCGCCCTCCTCCAGGTACCTGGCAATACGCGCGAAGGCCGCCTCGAACACCTGCGGGTCTTCGTTGCGTCCGGCGATGGGCACGGTGCCGGCGGTGCGGAACACGAAGTTGAGCACCGGCAGGTTGTAGATCTTGTAGTACATGACGAAGCGCACCGGCCGGCGCACTGCGCCGCCGATCAGCAGTGCATCGACGAAGGACACGTGGTTGCACACCAGCACCGCAGCCCCCTCGTCCGGGATCACGTCCAGATTCTCGTGGCGCACCCGGTACATCGAGTGGCTGAGCATCCAGATCAGGAAGCGCATGGTGAACTCGGGCACGACCTTGAAGATGTACAGGTTCACCGCGATGTTCATCAGCGAGATGGCCAGGAACAGCTGCGGGATGGTCAGCTCGGCCACGCTCAGGAACAGAATCGAAACAATGGCCGCCGCCACCATGAACAGCGCATTGAGGATGTTGTTGGCAGCAATCACCCGCGCCCGCTCATGCTCCTCGGTGCGCGACTGGATCAGGGCGTACAGCGGCACGATGTAGAAGCCACCAAACATACCGATACCGAGAATGCAGCCAAGTACCCACCACGCCTGCCCCACGCCGAGCAGGCTGAGCCAATCGTAGCTGGCCGCCGCTGGCGGAAAGCCGCTGGAACATGCCCACAGCAGGATACCGAACAGGCTCAACCCCGCCGAGCCGAACGGCACCAGACCGATCTCCACCTTGTGCCCGCTCATCCGCTCGCACAGCACCGAGCCCAGGCCAATACCCACCGAAAACACCGCGAGAATCAGTGTCACCACGCTCTCGTCACCGTGCAGCAGCTCCTTGGCAAAGGCCGGAATCTGCGTCAGGTACACCGCGCCGAGAAACCAGAACCACGAGTTGCCCACCAGCGAGCGCGACACCGCCGGACGCTGCCCCAGGCCCAGGCGCATGATCTGCCAGGTCTGGCGGAAGATGTTCCAGTCCAGCTGCAGACCGGGCAGCCCCGCCGCCGCCGCCGGGATGGCGCGGCTGGCCAGGTAGCCGAGCACCGCTACCAGCACCACGCTCCCCGCCACCAAGGAGGCATAGCTGTCACTGGCCAGCAACACGCCGGCGCCGATGGTGCCGGCGAGAATCGCCAGAAAAGTGCCCATCTCCACCAGGGCGTTGCCGCCGACCAGCTCGTGCTCTTCCAGCGCAGCCGGCAGGATCGAATACTTCACCGGGCCGAACAGCGCCGACTGGGTGCCCATGGCGAACAGCGTGGCCAGCAGCAGCGGCAGGCTGCCGAGCAGAAAACCGGCCGCACCGAGCAGCATGATCAACACCTCGGCCAGCTTGATCTGGCGGATCAGACGGTCCTTGGCGAACTTCTCGCCGAACTGGCCGCCCAGCGCCGAGAACAGGAAGAACGGCAGGATGAACAGCAGTGCACAGAGGTTCACCAGCAGGTCGCGGTCGGCAAAGTCGATCAGCGACTGGCTGTCTTCTTCGAGGCTGAGGCGGAACAGAATCGCGAGGATCAACCCCTGCTTGAACACGTTGTCGTTGAACGCGCCGAGCAGCTGAGTAATGAAGAATGGCAGGAAGCGCCGGGTGCCGAGCAGGGCGAATTGCGAGTGTTGGGTCATCGTCCTTGTACCTGTCTGAGGCCAAACGGCCGTCCTGCATTGGACTCCATCTGGCCTGCGCAAAGCCACACCCGAATGCAGCTTTTGCGCAGTGACAGGCTCAGATCGGCAGCTGCCCCAGTGCCCAGCGCAGCAGGAAGAACACCAGCAGACCGCCGCCGATGGTGGCCAGTAGATGACGGGTCAGCGCCGCGATGGCGATGGTCGCCAGGCCAGCCAGCAGGTAGGCGTTGTCCAGGCTCAACGCCCAGTGCTGGCCGTCCGGCAGGAACATGCCGGGCACCACAATGGCGGTCAGCACGGCGGTCGGCACATAGTGCAGGCCCTGGCGCACCAACGGTGGGAAGCGCAGGTCAGGGAAGGCGAACAGGCTGTAGCGGGTGGTGAAGGTGATCGCCAACATGCCCAGGATCAGTATCCAATTGTCCATCACAGCTCCTTGTCCAGCAGCAGGCGATAGCGCTGTTCCAGCACCACGCCGACAATAATTCCGGCCGCCGCCGCAGCCATCAGGCCGAGCTTGTACGGCAAGCCATGGCAAACCAACGCTACCGCACCCGCCACCAGCGCCGCCGCAATCTGCGGGCGATTGCGCAGCATGGGCACGACGATGCCGATGAAGGTCGCAAGCATGGCGAAATCCAGCCCCCAGGCGCCGATGTTCGGCACCGCCTGGCCAAACAACAGGCCGATCAGGGTGCAGGCCAGCCAGTTGCTGTACATGGCCAGACCGGCGCCGAGGAAATACCAGTGCTTGTAGGGCGACGCATCGGTCTCGGCATAGCGGTGCTGGACCACGGCAAACGCCTCGTCGGTCAGCCAGAAGGCCAACGGCACGCGCCAGCGCTTGGGCAGGTGGCGCACGAAAGGCTGCAGGGTGGCGCTATACAGCGCATGGCGCAGGTTGACCACCAGCGTGGTCAGCCACAGCACCAGCAGCGTGGCACCGCCACTGAGCAGGCTGATGGCAATGAACTGGGCGGAGCCGGCGAACACCAGCACCGACATGCCGAGGGTCTGCCAGGGCGTAAGGCCAGCAGCGCCGGCCAGGCTGCCATAGATGATGCCGAACGGCATGGCGCCGAGCAGCATCGGCAGCATGTCGCGCAGGCCTTGGAAAAACTCGTGTTGACGGGACATGTAACCTCCTTGAGCCGCGGAGGTTAACCAATAGGTCAGGTTGGGTCTTGAACAATCTTGCGCATATTAAGAACGCCTGCCGAGGACAGCGGCAGGATGGCGTTGCGTTTCAGCGGAATGAGCTGCAAGGAGTCGCGGTTAAGCCGCACACAAAAGCATGGCCCACATGATCCGCTCCGCGACCAAGGCCCCTCCTAGCAGTTATCTCTAGCTTGAGTGGGAGCGGTTGGGCGGCACTCCGCTTCGGCCGCGATTTAGGTGAGGCTTGATGAAGATAGGTACCCGCGCGGCTGAGTCATCAACCTGCACAGGCGCTGCGATACTCGCCCGGCGCCACGCCATAGGCCTGCTTGAACTGGCGGGTGAGATGGCTCTGGTCGGCATACCCCAGTTGCAGGGCCACGTTCAACGGCGTGCAGCCACTTTTCAGCAGCGCCCGCGCCTGCTCCAGGCGGCGTTGTTTGAGCCAGGCATGCGGCGGTAACCCCGTAGCGCGGCGGAACACTCTGGCGAAGTGGAAGGGCGACAGATTGACCCCCGCCGCCAGCGCTTCGAGCGATGGCGGCTCGGCCAGGCTGGCCGCCAGCAGCTCCTTGGCCCGCACCACCGCGCCCGGCTCTCTTCCGGCCGGGCGCGTCGAGGGCACCCGGGCATAGCGCTGCAACAGAAGCAGCATGGCCTCGCGCCAGAACGTCTGGCGCTGCAGCGCCGAGCTGTCCGGGCTCTCCAGCAGGCGGTGCAACTGAATCAGCAGCGCCACCAGCTCGGCGTCACGATGCACGCTGTCAGCGAACATGGGCACGGAGCCATGAGGCAGTTCGAGCTCCGCCAACAATTCGCAGAACTGCTCCGCACGTGGATAGTAGACACGATAGCGCCAGCCCTGGTCGCTGGCCTTGGAGCCGGTATGCACCTCGCCCGGGTTAAGCAGGGCGATACTGCCCGCCGCCGCCAGGTGCTCGGCGCCACGGTAGCGATAGCGCTCGGCACCCTCCTCCAGCACGGCAATGGCGTAGCCTTCGTGCAGATGAGGGTCGAAGCTGTGCTCGATGAAGTGTGCGGAGAGCAGCTCCAGCCCCTGCAGATCGGTTACTGAACTGAAACGAGACTGTTCGCCGGTCATGCGGCTCAGGCGCCGAAGCGCACTTCCAGGCCCAGTTTCACCTGCGGCCACTCGCCATCGGTGATGCTGAACATCACGCTGTCATCGAGACGGCCGTCGGCCAGGCGCCGGTGGTTGCGCAGAACGCCTTCGCGTGTCGCGCCGAGCTTGGCGATGGCGGCCTGGGAGCGCAGGTTGCTGCCGGCGGTTTTCAGCTGCACGCGTACCAGCTGCCACTCCTCGAAGGCGTGGCGCAGCATCAGGTACTTGATCATCAGGTTCAGGCCGCTGCCGTGTTGGCGTGCATCGAGCCAGGTGTAGCCGATCTCGGCAGCCGGCAGCACCGGGTTGAAATCGAAGAAGCGCGTGGTGCCGACCAGCTCGCCAGCCAGGCGAATGGCGAACACCACGGCGCGACCCTCGCGCTGATCGAGCAGTGCGGCGCGATACCAGTCCGGGCGCTGGGTACCGCTCATGTACTGCTGGTTGTCCCGGTTGACCTCGGCCAGTTCCAGCAAGGTCGGAAGATCCGCCTCGGTCAATGGTTCCAGACGCAGCGCGCCGTGCTGCAGGGTGATGGGGAGGGGCTGGAACATCGGAACAGCTCTTCTTGAAACGAAAACGGCCAACCACGCTATCAGCCCGCAGCGCCCGTCTCAAGCGTCCTGCGACCTTGGTCGCCCCTGACGAACGGCACGCTCCGTGCGAGACTTAGCACAAGCTGCCCCCACTGTTGGAGCCCGCATGTCGCTGTCCGGCGGATTGATCGCCTTTGTCGCCCTGGTCTACATGGCCATTCTGTTTGCCATCGCCTTCTACGGCGACCGCCGCCGTGCGCCGCTGCCGCCACGGATGCGCGCCTGGGTGTACAGCCTGTCGCTGGCGGTGTACTGCACCAGCTGGACCTTCTTCGGCGCGGTAGGCCAGGCCGCTGGAGAACTGTGGTCGTTCCTGCCGATCTACCTGGGGCCGATCATTGTCCTGCTCTTCGCGCCCTGGGTGCTGGAGAAGATGGTGATCATCAGCAAGCAGGAAAACATCACCTCCATCGCCGACTTCATCGCCGCCCGCTACGGCAAGTCACAGAGCCTGGCGGTGGCGGTGGCGCTGATCTGCCTGGTCGGCGTACTGCCCTACATCGCCCTGCAGCTCAAGGGCATCGTCCTCGGCGTCAACCTGCTGATCGGTGCCTCGCCCAGCCTCAAGGGTCAGGACACCGCCCTGATCGTGTCGCTGATACTGGCCGTATTCACCGTGCTGTTCGGCACCCGCAACCTGGATGTTACCGAGCACCACCGTGGCATGGTTCTGGCGATTGCCTTCGAGTCGCTGGTCAAGCTGCTGGCCTTCCTGGCCGTCGGCGTCTTCGTCACCTGGGGCCTGTATGACGGCTTCGGCGAGCTGTGGAGCGAGGCCCGCCAGACCCCGGAACTCAACGAGTTCTGGGCACATACCGTGAGCTGGCCAGCCATGCTGGTACAGACCGGCCTGGCGATGGCGGCCATCGTCTGCCTGCCGCGCCAGTTCCATGTCAGCGTGGTGGAAAACAACGACCTCAGCGATCTGCGTCTGGCGCGCTGGGTGTTTCCCGCCTACCTGCTGCTGGCCGCACTGTTCGTGGTGCCTATCGCCCTGGCTGGCCAGCTGCACCTGCCCCGAGGCGTGCTGCCGGACTCCTTCGTGATCAGCCTGCCGCTGGCCGAAGCACACCCGGCACTGGCCATGCTGGCATTCATCGGCGGCGCCTCGGCCGCTACCGGCATGGTCATCGTCGCCTCGGTGGCGCTGTCGACCATGATTTCCAATGACATGCTGCTGCCGCTGCTACTGCGCCGGCAGAGCACCGAGCGCCCCTTCGAGGCCTTCCGCCACTGGATGCTCAGCGCCCGCCGGGTAAGCATCCTGATCATCCTGCTGCTGGCCTATGTCTGCTACCGCCTGCTCGGCACCAACGCCAGCCTGGCCACCATCGGCCAACTGTCGTTCGCGGCCATCGCCCAGCTCGGCCCAGCCATGTTCGGCGCACTGGTATGGAAGCACGCCAACCGTCGCGGCGTGTTCGCCGGCCTCGGCGCCGGCAGCCTGGTGTGGTTCTACACCCTGGTACTGCCGCTGATGGCCGGCGGCATGCGCTGGTCGCTGGACCGCTTCCCGCTGCTGCCGGAGCTGCTGTATTACCCGGTCGGCATCGAGATCGACCCGCTGACCCGCGGTGTACTGCTGTCGTTGGCGGCCAACTGGGCGATCTTCGCCCTGGTGTCCTGGTTCTCCCGAACCCGCGTCTCCGAGCACTGGCAAGCCGGCCGCTTCATTGGCCAGGACTTCGGCAGCCGCCCCGGCGGACGCAGCCAGCTGGCCGTACAGGTGGCAGACCTGATGGAACTGGCAGCCCGTTTCGTCGGCGAAGAGCGTGCCCGGCAGAGTTTCGTGCGTTTCTCCTATCAACAGGACAAGCCCTTCAACCCCAGCCAGAATGCCGACAGCGAGTGGATCGCCCATACCGAGCGCCTGCTCGCTGGCGTGCTCGGTGCCTCCAGCACCCGCGCCGTGGTCCGTGCCGCCATCGAAGGCCGCGAGATGCAGGTCGAGGACGTGGTACGCATCGTCGACGAAGCCTCGGAAGTGCTGCAGTTCAACCGTGCCCTGCTGCAGGGCGCGATCGAGAACATCACCCAGGGCATCAGCGTGGTCGACCAGAACTTGCGACTGGTGGCCTGGAACCACCGTTACCTGGAGTTGTTCGAGTACCCCGAAGGCCTGATCGGCGTCGGCCGGCCGATTGCCGACATCATTCGCCACAATGCCGAACGCGGCCTGTGCGGCCCGGGCGAAGTGGAAAGCCACGTGACCCGCCGCCTGCACTGGATGCGCCAGGGCAACGCGCACACCTCCGAACGCCTGTTCCCCAACGGCCGGGTCATCGAGCTGATCGGCAATCCCATGCCCGGCGGCGGCTTCGTCATGAGCTTCACCGACATCACCGCGTTCCGCCAGGCCGAGCGCGACCTCAAGGACGCCAACGAAGGCCTGGAGCAACGGGTCGCCGAACGCACCCAGGAGCTGTCGCAGCTGAACCAGGCGCTGAGCGATGCCAAGGCCAACGCCGAAGCGGCCAACGCCTCCAAGACCCGCTTCCTGGCCGCCGTCAGCCACGACCTGATGCAGCCGCTGAACGCCGCCCGCCTGTTCTCCGCCTCCCTCGCCCACCAGCAGGAGGCCCTGCCGCGCGAGGCCCGCGAGCTGGTGCGCCACCTGGACAGCTCGTTGCGCTCGGCAGAAGACCTGATCACCGACCTGCTGGACATCTCGCGCCTGGAAAGCGGGCGCATCACCCCGGAGCGCCACGTCTTCCCGCTCGGCCAGCTGATCGACGCCCTGGGCGCCGAATTCAAGGTGCTGGCCCAGGAACAGGGCGTGGATTTTCGTCTGGTCAGCAGCCAGCAACGCATCGACAGCGACCCGCGCCTGCTGCGTCGGGTACTGCAGAACTTCCTCACCAACGCCTTCCGCTACGCCAGGGGCCATGTGCTGCTCGGCGCCCGCCGCGAAGGCCAGTACCTGCGCCTGGAAGTCTGGGACCGCGGGCCCGGGATTCCCGAGGACAAGCGCAAGGTGATCTTCGAAGAGTTCAAACGCCTGGACAGCCACCAGACCCGCGCCGAGAAGGGACTGGGCCTGGGCCTGGCGATTGCCGACGGCCTGTGCCGGGTGCTCGACCACCGCCTGGAAGTGCGCTCCTGGCCCGGCAAGGGCAGCGTGTTCAGCGTGCGCGTGCCGCTGGTGCGCGGACCTGCCCCGCAACCTCAGCCGGTGCTCTCCGCCAGCGAGGTCAATGGCCACAGCCTGGGCGGCGCCCAAGTGCTGTGCATCGACAACGAGGACAGCATCCTCACCGGCATGCACAGCCTGCTGTCGCGCTGGGGCTGCCAGGTGTGGACGGCGCGCAACCGCCTGGAATGCGAGCATCTGCTGGACGAGGCGGTGCAGCCGCAGCTGGCCCTGGTCGACTACCACCTGGACGAGGGTGACACCGGCACAGAGCTGATGGCCTGGCTGCGCACACGCATGGGCCAGCCGCTGCCCGGCGTGGTGATCAGCGCCGACGGCCGCCCCGAACTGGTGGCCGCCGTTCATGCGGCGGGCCTGGACTTCCTGGCCAAACCGGTCAAGCCTGCGGCCTTGCGCGCACTGATCAGCCGCCACCTGCCACTCAGCTAGGCTCAACCCAACGCACAAATAATTTATTTAGTCGATATTAATGGCCGGTTTTTTGCGCTTTTTATCAGCAATAAATCGATAGATCATCCCCTCCACATCCTGCGGCGCACTCTGGCGCCCAGGCCACGGAGCCATCAACATGATCGACGTACGCCCCTTCGCCTCCCTCGGCCACGCCGACCACGGCTGGCTGAATGCCCGCCATCATTTCTCCTTCGCCGAATATCGCGACCCGGAGCGAGTCAACTGGGGACGCCTGCGCGTCTGGAACGATGACGAAATCGCCGCCGGCTCGGGTTTTCCGCCGCACCCGCACCATGACATGGAAATCATCACCTACGTCCGCGAAGGCGCCATCAGCCACCGCGACAACCTGGGCAACCAGGGCCGCACCGAGGCCGGTGACGTACAGGTGATGAGTGCCGGTACCGGCATCGCCCACTCCGAGTACAACCTGGAAGCGGTGACCAGCAAGATCTTCCAGATCTGGATCATCCCGGATCAGCAGGGCGAAGCACCGTCCTGGGGCGCCAAGCCGTTTCCCAAGGGCGAACGTGCCGGCCAGTTCGTCATCCTGGCCAGCGGCCACGGGAGTGACGAAGATGCCCTGCGCATCCGCGCCGATGCGCGCCTGGCCGCCGCCACCCTGAATGCCGGGCAAAGCGCCGAGTATCCGCTGGGCCATCTGCGCAAGGGCTACCTGGTGGCCGCCAAGGGCCGCATCGAGGTCAACGGCGTGGCGGCCGACGAGCGCGACGGCGTGGCCATTGCCGATGAGGCGGTGGTACGCGTGACCGCCCTCGAAGACAGCGAGGTGGTGCTGGTCGACGTGGCTTGACCTGGAGCAAGCGGCAGGACGCCGCGAGCGGCTAGACTGCGCCCATCGGCCAGCCGAAGGAACGACCATGCCAGCCAGTCTCGAACTTGTCCTCGATATTGCCACCGCACTGGCTGCCGGCCTGCTGATTGGCGCTGAGCGGGGTTGGCGCGCTCGCGCCAGTGACGACACCCATCTGGTCGCCGGCATCCGCACCTTCGGCCTGGTCGGCCTGCTGGGCGGCCTGGCCGCCCTGCTCGGCCAGCAGTTCGGCATAGCCAGCTGGATCGCCGTTCTGGTGGTGGTCGGCCTGCTGGCGCTGGCCGGCTACCTCGGTGAGGTCAAGCGCAGCGGCGACCTGGGGCTGACCAGCGAGATCGCCCTGCTGGTCACCTTCCTTCTCGGCAGCCTGGCGCTGGTCCACGAGCGCAGCCTGACAGCAGGCATCGCCGTGGCAGTGGCCCTGTTGCTGAGCCTCAAGGAGCCCCTGCACAGCGGTTTGCGTCGGCTCTCCGAGGCGGAGCTGTCCGGCGCACTAAAACTGCTGTTCATCTCCCTGGTTCTGCTGCCGGTGCTGCCCAATCAGGGCTATGGCCCCTGGCAGGCCTTCAACCCCTACGCGGTGTGGTGGATGGTGGTGCTGATCGCCGCCATCGGCTTTGCCGCCTATGTGGCCATCCGCGTCATTGGCACTCGCCACGGCATGCTGGTCACCGCGCTGCTCGGCGGCATCGTCTCGTCTACCGCCATGACCATGACCCTGTCGCGCCTGCATGACGGCCGACAGCTGCGCGCCCTGCTGGCCTGCGCGCTGCTGGCCACCTCGGCGCTGATGTTCCCTCGGGTGCTGCTCGAAGTCGGGGTGGTCAACCCGGAGTTGCTGCCCTCCCTGCTACTGCCGCTGAGCCTGGCCGGACTGGTGTATGCGGCCGGCGCCCTGGTGTTCTATCGGATTGCCGACGGCGAGCTGCGCGAAGCGATCGAGCCACCGCTGAAAAACCCTTTTGAGTTGGGCCCGGCGCTGCGTTTCGCCGCCCTGCTGGCCGTGATCCTGCTGCTGATCGAGGCCGCACGGACCTGGTTTGGCGACGCCGGGGTGTGGGGCGTAGCCATCCTCTCCGGTCTGACCGACGTGGATGCCATCACCCTGTCACTGGCCCGCAGCGCCAAGACAGACATGGCCGCCGAGCTGGCCGTGCAGGGCATTTACCTGGCCGCTTTCAGCAACAGCCTGGTCAAGGCTGGGCTGATCGCCCTGATCGGTGGCCGCGAGCTGGCCCTGCGCACACTGCCGGTGATGGGCCTCGGCCTGCTGCTCGGCCTCGGCGCGCTGTTGGCACTCTGAGGCAGGTCCCACATGCGCCTGAAGCTCGAGCAGATGCCGAAGGAGCCCTGGCCGCGACGCTTTTGCGCGGTCTGAGTCGCCGCCAAGGCCGCTCCTACAAGCTGTACATTTTTTGTGGGAGCGGCTAGCGCGCGAAACCCACCACCCCTCGCCCCCGCGGTCTCGCCCAGCAGACCGCCTACTCCTCAGCCTCGTCCAGTTGCGGCACGCCGGCGGCACGCTCGATCAGCTCCGGCGGCAGGCTCTTGCTGGCACGGGCGCCAAGCAGCTTGAGATTCTCGACCCGGTTGATCAGGTTGCCGCGCCCTTCGCAGAGCTTGTTGCGCGCCGCATCGTAGGCCTTGTCCAGCTGCTTGAGGCGGCTGCCGACCTCGTCCAGGTCGCCGATGAAGGCAACGAACTTGTCGTACAGCTGGCCGGCACGCTCGGCGATATCGCGGGCGTTCTGGCTTTGGCGCTCCTGCCGCCACAGGCTGTCGATCACCCGCAGGGTGGCCAGCAGGGTGGTCGGACTGACGATCACGATGTGCTGCTCGAAGGCCTCCTGGAACAGGCCCGGGTCGGCCTGCAGGGCGGCGGCGAAGGCTGCCTCGATGGGCACGAAGAGCAGCACGAAATCCAGGCTGTGCAGACCCTCCAGGCGCTGGTAGTCCTTCACCGAGAGGCCCTTGAGGTGGCTGCGCAGGCTCAGCACATGCTGCTTGAGCGCCGCGGCGCGGGCGTCTTCGTCCTCGGCGGCGAGCAGCGCCTGGTAGGCAGTAAGGCTGACCTTGGCGTCGACCACCACCTGCTTGTCGCCGGGCAGCTGGATCAGCACGTCCGGCTGGAAGCGCTCGCCGTCGGCACCCTTGAGGCTGACCTGGGTGTGGTACTCGCGGCCCTTCTCCAGGCCGGCGTGCTCCAGCACCCGTTCCAGCACCAGCTCACCCCAGTTACCCTGGGTTTTCTGGCCCTTGAGTGCGCGGGTCAGGTTGGTCGCTTCGTCACCCAGGCGCTGGTTCAGCTGCTGCAGACGCTCCAGCTCCTTGGCCAGGGAGAAGCGCTCGCGGGCCTCACTCTGGTAACTCTCCTCGACGCGCTTTTCGAAGGCCTGGATGCGCTCCTTGAGCGGGTCGAGCAGCTGGCCCAGGCGCTGCTGGCTGGTCTCGGCGAAGCGCTGCTCACGCTCGTCGAAGATCTTTCCGGCCAACTCGGCGAACTGCGCGCGCAGCTCGTCGCGGGCGGCCTGCAGGTCGGTCAGGCGCTGCTGGTGGTGTTCCTGCTGCTCGCGTAGCTCGGCGGCCAGGCTGGCGCGCTGGCTTTCCAGCTGGCGCAGCTGGCCTTCCTTCTGTTCACGCTCGCGACTCCAGTCCTGCGCCGCCTGCTGCGCCGTCTCGCGCTCGCGACTCAGCAACTCACGCTCACGGCGCAGCGCGGCCAGCTCGGCCTGCTGGCCGCTGTTGTCCTGCTGCAGGGCGCGCAAATCGTCCTGCAGGCCGTCGATCTGTACGCTCAGCCCCTCCTGAGCCAGGCGCGCCTGGGTCAGGCGCTCCTCCAACAGCAGGCGTTCGGCGGCCTGGGCCGCCTGCGCGCTCTGCAGACGCCAGGCCAGCGCGGCCAGGGGTACGGCGCCCAGCAACAGACCGAGTAACAGGTTGGGGAGATCAGGAGCAAAGGACAGAGGCACGGGCACACTCGCAGCGGGTTAAGAACTGTCCGGCAGTATACCCATGGGGCGCTCAGACCTCAGGGCTTGAGAAGCGAGCACTACGCACGAAAGGCCTGATAGGCCATGCAGTTTCTCTGTGAGAGCGACTTTAGTCGCGATGCCCTTGTACTGACCTGATCGCGACTGAAGTCGCTCCCACAACGCTTGTCCCGGCACAGCCCCTGCGATTAGGGGGAGCCCATCAACACATGGGACGAGCCAATAAAGACTGTGGCTGCTACGCGAGCTTAGATAGCCGGCACTCAGGGTAGGCGCTTGAGCAGACGCACGGCCTCATGGGAGCCCTGGGCAGCCGCCATCTCCAGCCAGTGGCGCGCCTGTGCGAACTCAGCCTGACGCGGCTGACTGTAATAACGCGCCAGCTCCAGCTGCGCACGCAGATCACCTGCCCGGGCAGCCTGGCGCAGCAGCTCCAGACCGATGCGACGGTCACGGGTGTTGCCGCAATCGCGGCACAGCAGTTGCCCCAGACGACTCTGTGCCACGACAACCCCCTGACGGGCAGGCTGCTTGAGCATGCGTCCGGCGATGCGTTTGACACTGGCGTGATGTCCCAGGCGTGGGCGATCGAGCAGCCACAGGGCCAGGCGGGTGGGCAGGCGAGTGCCGGCGTCGGACGGGTGCTGGGTGGCGTGGAGAGCGCGAGACTTCATGTAGGCTTTGGCTGACATCGGGGCGCGCCACTCTACTCTCTTTTTTCGCCGGGTAAAGACTTGCAAAATTCGGCGGCCTGCGTTCTAGAGCGAGGACTCTAAACAGTCCACAGAAGCTGTGGATAACTCCGTGGATAACTTGGTGAAAATCTGTCTCAACCCCCGTCCGCTGGGGTTCACAGACAAACTGTCGATTTTTTCACCAGCAATAAAAATCTATATTTTTCAATAACTTAAAAATTGAATAAGAAGAATCAAGCAGTTACGACGGATTGTGACACTAGCTTGACAAGCTGCGCCGCCAATGTGCACAAGTGCTGCGCTCGCATGGCCGCCGTGCTCCTTTTCAGAGCGCTTCGGGTGCGACATTGCGACCACCTGCGGCAAGTGACCGCACGCCCCTTGAGCTGCTAGATTTGCTCGCCATGAAGCTCAGCCCATTACATCGCGCCGCCACCGCCTGGATGCTCTATGTGTGCATCCTGAGCAACCTGCTGGCCTGCGCCATCGCCCACGGCCAAGATGCCGGGCTGCAACTGAGCGGCATAGGCGGGCTGTACTGCTCGACGAGCGGCAACGCCGGCATCGGGTTCGCCGATGACTTCAGCGGCAGCGACAGCGCCAGTATGAGCAACCCCTTCACCTGCGCTCTGGGTGCCAATGCCGTGGTCAGCCTCGGGCTGCTCTTTGTCCTCGCCTGGCTGCTACGCCCTGCCCGCACACCGCGCGCCCTGCGCGAGCAACAGAGCAAGGCCCCTCCCCGCTATTTCTGGCCCTCGGCCAATCCCCGCGCCTCTCCCCAGTTCTGATCCCGGCCGCCATCCCGGCCACTGGTAATTCATCTCTGCCATTCACGAGTGCAACGGCACGCTTGCCGTGCCTCGCCGTACCGGATCGGAACCATGACAAGAACCACAGACGTACTCCTGCGCCCTCTCTTCGTGCCCACCCTGCTCGCCCTGAGCCTGGGCTTCGCCCAGCAGACCAGCGCCGCGCACAGCCTGGAACTGGACAGCACCCATATCGAAGGCCGTCAGGCCAGTGACCCCACAGCCCCCAGCCTGGCCGAGAAACAGGCCGAGTTCGCCCACATTCCCGGCGGCGCCGAGGTGGTGGATGCCGAACGCTATAAGAATGGCCGCGCCAGCAATCTGCAGGACGCCCTCGGCCTGGCCACCGGCGTGTTCATCCAGCCACGCTTCGGCGCCGAGGAGGCACGCCTGTCGATTCGCGGCTCGGGCCTGCAACGCACCTTCCATGGCCGCGGTCTGCTGCTGATGCAGGATGGCGCACCGATCAACTCGCCCGATGGCAGCTTTGACTTCCAGAGCATCGAGCCGTTGGCCACCGACCATATCGAAGTGCTGCGTGGTGCCAACGCCTGGCGTTACGGCGCGGCCAACCTGGGGGGCGCGATCAACTTCGTCAGCCCCACCGGCAAGAGCGCACCGCCAGTCACCCTGCGCATGGAAGGCGGCAGCTTCGACTACCAGCGCCTATACGCCGCCTTCGCCCAAGACTTCGGCGCCTGGGACGCCTTCATCAGCCTCAACGACTATGCCCAGGACGGCTTTCGCGACCACGCCCACCAGGACAACCAGCGTTACTTCGCCAACCTCGGCGGGCGCATCAACGAGCGCCTGTCCACACGCTTCTACCTGACCCATGTGGAAACCGATTCGGACCTGCCGGGCAACCTGACCAAGGCCCAGCTACGCGACAATCCGGAGCAGGCTACCTCCCTGGCCCAGGACCAGCAGCGCGATTTCACCCTCAACCGCCTGGGCAATATCAGCGTGCTGGAACTGGACGGTGGCCATAGCCTCGAACTGGCCACCTACTACAGCGAGAAGTCGCTGTTTCACCCCATCTTCCAGGTACTGGACGTGGACTACGAAGACTACGGCCTGCGCCTGACCCACAAGTGGCAGAGCGACACCGGCTGGCGTTGGCAGGGTGGCCTGGACAGCAGCCACGGCCGCGCCTGGGACTCGCACTACGCCAACCTGGGCGGACACCGCGGCAACAAGCTCAATGAGCTGCACCAGACCGCGCGCAACCTCAACCTGTTCGGCGAGCTGGAAATCCCGCTAACCGAGCGTTGGGCGCTGATCACCGGTGCGGCCTGGCAGCACCAGGAGCGCGATGTGGACGACCGCTTGCGCTGCAACGCCTTCGTCACCGGTTTCTGCCTGCCGCAGGACGAATCCTTCAACAAGACCTACATCGGCCGCAGCGAGCGCATCGGCCTGCGCCATGACCTGAGCGACGAGCTGCAACTGTTCACCAACTTCAGCCAGAGCTTCGAGCCGCCGACCTTCAGCGAGCTGTCCGGCGGCGCCATCGTCAGCGAGAACGACGCACAGAAGGCCAACACCCTGGAAGCCGGTCTGCGCTGGAATCGCGACCACCTGGATATCGACCTGGCGGTCTACCGCAGCGAGATCCGCGACGAGCTGATTGGTTACACCGACCCGACTCGCCCCAGCAACGTGATCACCACCAACGCCGACCGCACCATCCACCAAGGCATCGAGCTCGGCGCGGCCTGGACCCTGGGCGACTTCGTGCTGCGCGGTCAGTACCTGTTCAACGATTTCCGCTTCGACAATGACGAAACCTACGGCGACAACCGCATCGCCGGCGTGCCGCGTCAGTTCCTCAAGGGCGAAGCGCTGTGGCAGCGCGCCGGCTGGTACGCCGGCCCGACGCTGGAATGGGTGCCAACCCACTACGCGGTGGACCATGCCGAAAGCCTGTACGCCGAAGGCTACGCCATCTGGGGCCTGAAGGGCGGTTACCGGCCAGGCGAGGGCCTGGGCTTCTTCGTCGAGGGGCGCAACCTCGCGGACAAGCGCTACATCGCCACCACCGGCGTAGTGGCCAACGCCAACGGCCAGGATGCTGCACTGTTCCTGCCCGGCGATGGCCGCAGCCTGTATGTCGGCCTGGAGTGGCGGATGTGAGCTGGCGTCAGCGACTGCTGCGGCTGATGCCGTGGCACCGACGCCTGGCACTGCTGGCCTGCGTCGGCATCTTCACCTGGGCCGTCAGCGGCATGCTGCACCCTCTGATGAGCGCACTGCAGCCACGTCCGGCGCAGGTCATGGCGCCACGCCCGGCATTGCCGCTGGAGCAGTTGCGGGCACCGGCGCAGGTGCTGGCCGACGCGGGCATCGCCACGGTGGCAGGCCTGCGCCTGCTGCTGGTGGATGGCGAGCCCTATTACCAGGCGCGCCTACCCGGCCAGGCCGAGCCACGCTACTGGCATGCTCGCAGCGGAACGCCCACCGACCTTATCGCCCGTCATGCACAGGCTCTAGCCGCTCATTATCTGAGCAGCCAGGAGCCCCTGCGCTACAGCGGTAGTCTGACAGGCTTCGACAGCGAGTATGTGTTCATCAACCACCTGCTGCCGGCAGCGCGGGTCGATAGCGCGCGCGAGGATGGCCTGAGGCTGTATGTCGATCTCTATCAGGATCGCCTCGGCAGCCTGGTGGACGACCGCAAAGCCTGGTTCAGCCTACTGTTCCAGCAACTGCACAACTTCGCCTGGCTGCAACCCCTGGAGGGCTGGCGCATCGCCTTGATGCTGCTGTTGCTGGTCTGCGTAGCCCTCACCCTGGCACTGGGTATCGCCCTGTTCCTGGCCAGGCGACGCGCACCCACCCGTCTGCGCCGCGCGCATGGCTGGGGCGGCCTGCTGCTGGCCGTCGCCGCCTTCGGCTTCCTCTTCAGCGGCACCTGGCACCTGCTGCACAAGCAGACGGCTCCGGCTGCGTTGCAGGCATTCACCGCGCAACTGGCCAGCGCCAGCCTGATCGCCGCCCCCGACGCAGGCTGGCTCCCCGCAGGCAGCAGGCTGCGGCAGCTGAGTCTGGTCGAACTGGATGGCGAGCCCGCCTGGCGCCTGCAAACAGACAGCGGCCTGCACTACCGTAGCGCCAGCGGCCAGGCGCTGGATGAGGCTGCCGCCCAGCGCTATCTGCTGCAACGCCTTGCTCACTACGCGACACAGGCTGGGCTCGGCGAACCGCTGCAAGTCAGCCTGCAGACCGGCTTCGACCACGACTACGGCTTCATCTTCAAGCGCCTGCCGGTGTTCAAGGCCAGTTATGCCGATAATGGCAACACCGCGCTGTATATCGACCCACTGGATGGTGCCCTCGCCGCCCGTGTCGACGATGCCGACCGCAGTGAAGGCGCTACCTTCGCCTACCTGCACAAATGGGAGCTGCTCGGCCATCTGAGCAAGCCCGTCAAGGACCTGGCCCTGAGCCTGGCCGCCCTGGCGCTGGTAGTCTTGGCCCTCAGCGGCCTCTGGCTGTACGCCCGGCGACCGCGCCGTGCGCCTGCCACCTCATTCACTGCCCCACAAGGAGAAACACCATGAAAGCGCACAAGCTTCTGCTGTTGGCCGGCCTGCTGGTCTCGCCGCTGCTGGCCCAGGCTCACGACTACCAAGCCGGCCAGATCGAGATCGATCACCCCTGGTCGCGCGCGATGCCGCCGAGCGCGCCCAACGCCGCCGCCTTCTTCGTTCTGCAGAATCAGGGCGATACGGCCGACCGTCTGATCTCGGCCAGCAGCCCGCAGGCGCAGAAGACCGAGATCCACGAGCACGTGCACAAGGACGGCCTGATGAAAATGCAGCAGGTGCAAGGCGTGGATGTACCTGCCGGTGGCGAGGTGAAGTTCGTGCCCATGGGCTACCACGTGATGCTGTTCGGCGTGCAGAAACAGGCCCAGGATGGAGAGCGCTTTCCGCTTACCCTGCGCTTCGAAAAGGCCGGCGAGGTGCAGGTCGAGGTTGCCGTGCAAAAGGATGCTCCGGCCAGCGAGCACCAACACTGATCAGGCGGGCTGCGGCAGGCGCCCGTCCACCAGATAGAGATCAAGGGCAAACAGGCGCGGGATATCCGGCGCCTGGGCGCTCTTGAACGCCACATAGCCTGCCGTGGTCTCGCACAGCCAGGTCTGCTGGTTGCGCGGGCGCCGCTCACTGAACGCACTCGGCGCGTACAGCGCCACGTTGCTGCCCAGCAAGGGACAGCGTGCCGATGGATACTCGAAAGCCTCCACACCTGCCTCGCGCATGGCGCTACCCAGCGCCTGAGTGGCGGCGTAATCACTGCGGTGCATCAATGCCTCGCGAAAGCGATCAAAAGGCGGCATGTGCAGCCGAATACCATGCTCGACCTGATAGCGCGCCTCGAACGACGAATGCTCTGAGACAATCCGTCCACTCGGTGGCGGCTCGACCATGCCCTGCCAGAGCACAAAGCGGTAGAAAGCCGTTTCCGCCATCGCCGTTTCCAGGCGACAGGCGGCGTAGAACAGACTCGGCTCATGGCGCCGCCCGAAACGCGAGCCCCAGCGCAGCGGCGGATAACGAAACGGCGTATGCAGCAGGTAGTGCAGCGGTTCATCGCTACGCGGCAGCGGCGGCTTGCTGGTTTCCAATAGCTGCTCGAGCAAAGCCTGCTCTTCCAGAGTGTCCACCAACTGCAAGGTGGCGACCTGCTCCTGATTCTCCACCAACCGCACCAGCCGACCACGCAACGGAATGATCTGCTCGACGCCCGCGCAGGCTTGCCAGATGTCCATATCAAAACTCGCTTAGGTCGCCCAGACCATCAGACCTTGCCACGAATGGCATCGAGATACTCGACCACCCGCACCAGGCCCTGGACCTGGTTCATCTGCTCGAGCGGCACACCGGCCAGGTGACGATTCTCGGTGCGCAGAAAATGGCGCATGTCCTGAAGATTACCGCCGAACAAGGCGAACAGGGCGCGATAGGCACGAATCAGCAGCAGGGCCAACTCTCCCGTCTTGCTCTGTGGCCGCAACCCGCCACTCTCGCTCCAGCGACTGATGGCAGAACGGTTAACGCCCACAATGGCAGCCAGCTCCTGCTGGGTCAGCCCCAATTGTTCACGGGTATTGAGCAGGGCCTTGAGCAGAACAGCCTCGGCCTCGACTCCGGGTTTGCTGAGGGCACTCATGGCAGCCTCTTAAATGTTTGTTCAGCTCAAAAATAGCAGATAAAGAGCGAAACAAACACCAATGACTCGGTGTCAGCCAATTTTCCGGGACAACAAAAAACCCCTGGAACCAGTGATTCCAGGGGTTTCCATGAATGGCGGGAAGATAGGGATTTGAACCCTAGGTGCCATTGCTGACACAACGGATTTCGAATCCGTCCCGTTCGACCACTCCGGCATCTTCCCAAAGCGGTGCGCATGATACCAGTTGGCGAAACGTAGTCCAGAAATTTTTCTTGTTTGATCAGATGCTTGCGCCGCACCCATGAAAAAGGGCGCCGCAGCGCCCTCCTTCTACAACCCAATCACTCATTGAGTCAGACGAGTGAGCGCCTCGCGGTACTTGTCGGCGGTCTTCTGGGCGACGTCAGCCGGCACGGCCGGCGCTGGCGGCTGCTTGTTCCAGCCGGTCGACTCCAGCCAGTCGCGCACGAACTGCTTGTCGAAACTCGGCGGGTTGCTGCCTTCGGCGTAGCTGTCGGCCGGCCAGAAGCGGCTAGAGTCCGGGGTCAGCGCCTCGTCCATCAAGGTCAGCGTGCCGTCTTCATCCAGGCCGAACTCGAACTTGGTGTCGGCAATGATGATGCCGCGTGTCGCTGCGTATTCGACCGCGGCGCTGTACAGGGCGATAGCGGTGTCACGCACCTTGGCGGCCAGTTCCTTGCCGATGATCGCCTCGCACTGCTCGAAGCTGATGTTTTCATCATGGTCGCCGACGGCAGCCTTGGTCGACGGCGTGAAGATCGGCTGCGGCAGCTTGGCCGCCTCTTTCAAGCCAGCCGGCAACTGGATACCACAGACGGTGCCGCTCTTCTGGTACTCCTTCCAGCCGGAGCCGACGATATAGCCACGCACGATGGCTTCCACAGCTACCGGCTTGAGGCGCTTGGCGACTACGGCACGCCCTTCGACCAGCGGCAACTCGGCTGCCGGCACCACGTCCTCGACCTTGTCACCAGTGAAGTGGTTGGGGACCAAGTGCCCCAGCTTGTCGAACCAGAAGTTGGAGATAGCAGTGAGAATCTTGCCCTTCTCCGGAATCGGCTCGTTGAGAATCACGTCGAAGGCCGACAGGCGATCCGTGGCGACCATCAGCATGCGCTTGGCGTCGATCTCGTAGAGATCACGGACTTTGCCCGAATAGATTTTCTTCAGGCTCAGGGTGCTGGGAGTTGTCATGTCGAATTTCCGCCTGGTTTAAACGAAACAGGCGAAACCCACCGGGTTTCGCCTATCGATTGGCTGCGAGCACGGCGCTCAACTCAGCCGAGGTTGTCCTTGATCAGGGTCAGCACGCGTTGCGCCGTGTCTGCCGGAGCGGCCGTGTTGATGTCCTTCTCCACCGAGACCTGGACTTCGCCATTGGCACCGCTGGTCAGGCGCACCTGATAACGTTCGGCACGGGCGTCGATCTCTTCCTGGCTCGGCTCGCTGCTGAACAGACCGCTGATAAAGCCCTTCTTCTCTTCCGGCTTCTTCGCGCCTTCGGCCATGTTGACGTAGTACACGCCCAGACTGCGGTTAATGTCATCGATGCGCACATCCCCCAACTCCAGGGCGCGACCGACGCTGGACCAGGCACGATCAAAATCGGTGCTGAGGTTGAGCACCGGGTTGCCGGCACCATCGGTGGTCAGGTTGACGCGGTTGGGGGCGTCGTAGCTGCGCGCGGCCAGCAGAGAGACCGAACCGTGCTCGGCGGTGCTGCTCAGGTCGGCGAGCATGCCATCAAGCAACGAGGCTTCCAGGCTGGCGATGCCGGTACGCGCCGGGAAGGCGACATCGGCAGTGCTGTCCTCATCACGCTCGACACTGGCCACGAAGACTTCGCTGGTGCCGCGCACGACACCCGGCTCGATACGGACACGCACGCGGACCTGGTTGTCCTCATCGGACAGCAGGCTACCGACACGGCGCCCCATGGACGGAGCCAGCTCTGCCGGGGTTTGCCACTCGGTATTGAATTCGCCGGTTTGCGGGCGCTCTTCAGCGATGCGGAAGCCGTTGTTCTCGAAGTAGGAGCGGGCAACCGGCCAGACCGCCGACGGATCACGCTGAGCGACCAGCCAACGCGAGTCGCCGCTCTTCTGCAAGCTGAACTGGCTGGCTTCACCACTCACGCCCATCGGCTGCGGACGCGGCACTTCAAATTCCTGCGGAGTCTGTGTGCTGGTCGCGACATGCGCCGGTACCGGCAGCAGTGGATCGAGACGCTTGGCATCGACATCGGCCGGCAGCTGCATCGGCGCCGTCTGACGCGCGTCGAGGTAATCGGTAGAACGATCACGGAAGTAACCTTCGTCACCCCAGAGCCAGCCGCAGCCGCTGGTGCTGGAAATGATCAGGGCAAGGGTGGAAAGACCAGCCAGTCGCTTCATGCGTATTACTTCCTCGATTAAGCCAGGACGCCGGTCTGGCGCATGGCCTGACGCAGCGGTTCGTGACAGCGCGGGCTGAGCCAGGTCAGTGGCAGACGAATACCGTCGGCCATCAAGCCCATCTCGTGCAGGGCCCACTTCACCGGAATCGGGTTGGATTCGATGAACAGATTCTTGTGCAGCGGCATCAGACGGTCGTTGATGGCGCGGGCAGTGGCGGCATCACCGGCAATCGCGGCAGCACACAACTCGGCCATGGCACGCGGGGCGACGTTGGCGGTGACCGAGATATTGCCCTTGCCGCCCATCAGCATCAGCTCGACGGCGGTCGCGTCGTCACCGGAGTAGACCAGGAAGTCGGAGCTGACCCGGTCAAGGATGTCCTTGGCACGCTGCAAATCGCCAGTGGCTTCCTTGATGCCGATGATGTTGGCGATCTTGGACAGACGCTCGACGGTCTCTGGCAGCATGTCGCACACGGTACGGCCCGGTACGTTGTAGAGAATCTGCGGGATGGCCACAGCCTCGGCAATATGGCGGAAGTGCTGGTAGAGGCCTTCCTGGGTCGGTTTGTTGTAGTACGGGGTCACCAGCAGGCAGGCATCGGCACCGACGCTCTTGGCGTTCTGGGTCAGCTCGACGGCTTCACGGGTGCTGTTGGCGCCGGTACCGGCGATCACCGGGATACGCCCTGCAACCTGATCGACCACGCGACGAATGACTTCGACATGCTCGTGCACATCCAGCGTGGCGGACTCGCCCGTGGTGCCGACGGCAACTATTGCATTGGTGCCTTCCTGCAGGTGGAAATCCACCAGTTTGTGCAGGCCATCCCAGTCCAGACCACCCTGAGAATCCATGGGCGTGACCAGTGCCACCATGCTGCCCGAAATCATGCAACCGCTCCTGCCGGAAAAAGAGAGCAGTAATGGTACTGGCGCCACCTGTGTTGCACAAGCGAACCCGCGGGGCTGCCAGCATTCCCCTGAGCGGCGCTTTTCGCTACCCTTCCGGCTTTATCCGGTGCTGCTCGGGCACCCTCTCTCCCTTTTCAGGAAGGCTGCATGTCCACCCCCTCGGTTCGCGAACAATTCCTCGTCATCAGCGCCCTCGGCGCCAACCCCATGGAGCTGACCAGCGTGCTCTGCCGCGCGACCCAGGAGAACCGTTGCGGCGTGGTTAGCAGCCGCCTCACCCGCCACGGCGAATACAGCGCCCTGACACTGCAGGTCAGCGGCAACTGGGACGCCCTGGCCCGCCTGGAAGGTGCGCTACCAAGCCTGGCCAAGCGCCACAGCTTCAGCGTTAACATGACCCGCAGTGCCGCGCTCGATGTGCGCCCCAACGCCCTGCCTTATGTGGCCTATGTCAGTTGCGCCTATCGCCCGGACATCCTCAACGAGCTGTGCCAGTTCTTCGCCGATCATCGCGTCGAGCTGGAAAACATCACCTGCGACACCTACCAGGCGCCACAGACCGGCGGCACCCTGCTGAATGTCACCATCACCGTGACGCTGCCCGCCGGCACCCAAATCAGCTGGCTGCGTGACCAGTTCCTCGACTTTGCCGATGCCCTCAACCTGGACGCCCTGATCGAACCCTGGCGCCCGCAGAATCCGTGATAGATAGAAGGAGCAGACGATGGCCGTAACCCTTGACCAACCGGTTGCCGATTTCAGCGCCGCCGCCACCAGCGGCCAGCAGGTGAGCCTGAGCGCCCTCAAGGGCCAGCAGGTCGTCATCTATTTCTACCCGAAGGACAGCACGCCAGGCTGCACCACCGAAGGCCAGGGCTTTCGCGACCACTACCCGGCGTTTCAGGCGGCCAACACTCAGGTCTTCGGGGTGTCACGCGACGGCATGAAGTCTCATGAGAACTTCAAGTGCAAGCAGGCCTTTCCCTTCGAGCTGATCAGCGACAAGGATGAAGCGCTCTGTCAGCTGTTCGATGTAATCAAACTGAAGAAGCTGTACGGCAAGGAATACCTGGGCATCGACCGCAGCACCTTCCTGATCGATGCCAAGGGCGTGCTGCGTCACGAATGGCGCGGCGTGAAAGTGCCGGGTCATGTCGAAGAAGTACTGGCAGCCGCACAAGCCCTCAACCAAGCCTGACCCACATAAAATGAAGGCCGCAACCGCGGCCTTTTTCGTCAATGGGATCAGGCTTTCTTCAGCCAATAGCGGAATACGCCCCCCTCATCCTCCTCGCGCAACAGTTCATGGCCCGCCAGCCGGGCGAAAGCACGAAAGTCACGTTGCGAGCCAGCATCGGTGGCCGTCACCTTGAGCACCGCGCCGCTGGCCAGACGATTCAGTTCCAACTTGGCCTTGAGCAGCGGTAGCGGACAGCTCAGGCCGCTGGCGTCGAGCTCGGCATCGCAGGCAGGGATATCAGTCATGGGCATCTCCTCGAAGGCCGGCAAGGATACCGCACAAGCCTGGCCAGCGGCCCACCGAGCCAGCTAGAGTAACGACTTTGTCCAAGCCAGAGCCTCTGCATGAATTTTCTGCGCCCGACCCTGCTTGCCCTTGCCTGCCTGACGCTGCCAGCAGGCGCCAGTGATCTGCCCTCATTGGGCGACGCCAGCTCCTCCATCATTTCACCCGAGCAGGAGCACCGCCTCGGCCGGGCCTGGCTCAGCATGCTGCGCGGCCAGGTCGATCAGCTGTCCGACCCACAGCTCAAAGACTTCGTGGAAACCAGTGTTTACCGCCTGGCCGAAACCAGCGAGCTACAGGACAAGCGTCTTGAGTTCGTTCTGCTCAATAGCCCGCAGATCAACGCCTTTGCCGCCCCCGGCGGCATCGTCGGAGTCAATGGTGGCCTGCTGCTCAATGCCAAAACCGAAGCCGAGTACGCTTCGGTGATGGCCCACGAACTGGCTCACCTTTCCCAGCGCCACTTCGCCCGCGGCGTGGAAGCGCAGCAGCGTATGCAGGTACCAGTCATGGCGGCCATGCTCGCCGGCATCGTCGCGGCGGCGGCCGGCGCAGGCGATGCCGGCATTGCCACCATGATGGGTGCTCAGGCTGCAGCCATTCAGGAACAGCGGCGCTTCTCTCGACAGAACGAACAGGAAGCCGACCGCATTGGCCTGCTCAACCTGGAAAGAGCCGGCTACGATCCACGCGCCATGCCGAGCATGTTCGAACTGCTGATGCGCCAGTACCGTTACGATTCGCGCCCACCGGAGTTCCTGCTGACCCACCCGGTGACCGAATCGCGTATCGCCGATACGCGCAACCGCGCCGAGCAATTCCCGGCAGGCGGTATCGTAAACAGCCTGAACTACCAGCTGATGCGTGCGCGCACCCAGTTGCTCTTCGAGGAAACACCCGGGATTGCCGCCAAGCGCTTTCGCGCCATGCTCGATACCGATCCCACACTCGAAGCCGCCCGCTATGGCCTGGCGATCGCCCTGATCAAGGGCGGCCAGCACGAGCAGGCCCGCAAAGAGCTGAACGAGTTGCTGAGTAAGTCGCCCAACAACCTGCCTTACAACCTGGCCATGGTCGATGTGGACAGCGCCACCAAACGCCTCAGCGACGCACAGCGCCGTATCGAGCGCTTAGGCGAGCTGTATCCGGAGAGCTATCCACTGGAGCAGGCACGGATCGATCTGCTGCTTAAACAAGGCCAGAACCAGCAGGCCGAAGCGGCTCTCGATCAGCTGCTCAAGCAACGTGGCAATGACCCGGACGTGTGGTATCAGGTTGCCGAAGTGCGCGGCCTGACCGGCAACATCATCGGCCTGCACCGTGCACGCGCCGAGTTCTTCGCCCTGGTTGGCGACTACGACCAGGCCCTGGAACAACTCGACCTAGCCAAGCGCCGCGCCAGCAGCAACTTCCCAATGGCCTCACGCATCGACGCTCGCCAACAGCAACTGCAGGAAGAGAAGAACGCTATCGACAAGATGATGCGCTAATAACTCGTACCATGAAAAAAGCCCGGCGCTTGGCCGGGCATTTTTTGTTTGCATGGGCAATCAGGCGTTGCCGCTCAGCTTCATCCGCGCCGCCTGTGTGAAATCCAGCATGCGCTTGAGCGGTCGCACTGCCCGCGGAATCAGCGCAGGGTCGACCAGAATCTCGTTGCTCCCCTCGCGCAGGCACTGCAGGGTGCGCTGCAGGGTGTTCATGGCCATCCAGGGGCAATGTGCGCAGCTGCGGCAAGCAGCACCATTACCCGCCGTGGGCGCCTCGATGAACGCCTTGTCCGGGCACAGCTGCTGCATCTTGTAAAAGATGCCGCGGTCAGTGGCGACGATGAAGGTCTTGTTCGGCAGGGTTTGCGCAGCCTTGATCAATTGGCTGGTGGAACCCACTGCATCGGCAAGCTCGATCACCGCCTCGGGAGACTCTGGGTGGACCAGCACGGCGGCATCCGGATAGAGCGCCTTCATGTCCTGCAACTGCTTGGCCTTGAACTCCTCGTGAACGATGCAAGCCCCGTCCCACAGCAGCATATCGGCACCGGTTTCACGCTGGATATAGCGCCCCAGATGCTGGTCCGGCGCCCAGAGAATCTTCTCGCCGTTGTCCATCAGGCTCTCGACGATCTCCAGCGCGCAGCTGGAGGTCACCACCCAGTCAGCACGCGCCTTCACTGCCGCCGAGGTATTGGCGTAAACCACCACGGTACGGTCCGGATGCTGGTCGCAAAAAGCCGAGAACTCATCCACCGGGCATCCCAGGTCCAGCGAGCAAGTGGCGTCCAGCGTCGGCATCAGCACACGCTTTTCCGGGTTGAGAATCTTCGCCGTCTCACCCATGAACTTGACGCCAGCGACCACCACGGTCTGCGCCTCGTGCTGATTGCCGAAGCGGGCCATTTCCAGGGAGTCGGATACGCAACCACCGGTTTCCTCGGCCAGCGCCTGAATGACCGGGTCACAATAATAGTGGGCCACCAACACGGCGTTCTGCTTCTTCAACTCGGCAGCGATTTCGCTGCGGTAGAAGGCTTCCTGTTCTGGCGTCAGTGCCACCGGCTGCTTGGCATCGAGATGCGCCTGAACCAGAAGGCGTTCGGAAATCTGCGTCATATCATCAAACCTGCGGGCGCTCATACGCGAGCGGCGAGTATACACCCAGGCCCCGGCAGCCGGCTGGGGAGCCGACCTGGCGGCATCTTTTCGCGGGGCAAAAAAAAGCCAGTCTTGCGACTGGCTTTGCGATCTGGTGGGTCGTGTAGGATTCGAACCTACGACCAATTGGTTAAAAGCCAACTGCTCTACCGACTGAGCTAACGACCCAACGCGGGACGTATAATACTGATTTAATTCAGGAAATCAACACCCTACGAAAAAATTAAACGTAGCGGGTCGGGTCAGCCACGCCCGCCGCGACAAAACCGGCGGCGCGCAGGCGGCAGCTGTCGCACTTGCCGCAAGCGCGCCCCTCATCATCAGCCTGGTAACAGGAAACGGTCAGGCTGTAATCCACGCCATGACGCAGCCCGACCTCGACGATCTGTGCCTTGCTCAGGTTCTGCAACGGCGCCTGGATACGGAAGCCATCGCCTTCGACACCCTCGCGAGTCGCCAGGTTGGCCATCCGCTCGAACGCTTCAATAAAAGCTGGCCGGCAATCCGGATAACCCGAATAGTCCACCGCATTGACTCCGATAAAAATGTCCCGCGCTCCCAGCACCTCGGCCCACCCCAGCGCCAGGGAGAGGAAGACCGTGTTGCGCGCCGGCACATAGGTCACCGGAATACCCTCGGTCGGGGCTTCGGGCACGGCAATGGAGGTGTCGGTCAACGCCGAACCACCAATGCCGTTGAGATTCAGACCGATCACCTTGTGCTCGACCACCCCCAGTTGCCGTGCCACTCGCTCGGCAGCCTGCAGTTCGGCACGATGACGCTGACCATAGTCGAAGCCCATGCTGTAACAGGCAAAGCCCTCGGCCTTGGCCTGCGCCAGGATGGTAGCGGAATCAAGGCCACCCGAGAGCAGCACCACGGCTTTCTTGTCGCTCATATCACTACCCTCCTCAGTGCCCTGGCTCGTCATTCCACAGAATTTTGTGTAACTGCATCTGGAAGCGTACCGGCAGATTGTCGGCAACTATCCACTCGGCCAACTCACGCGCACTCACTTGCTGGTGACTGGGCGAAAACAGCACTTCACCCACCCGCTCATCGAGACGATATTCGATCAGCTTGGAGACCGACCAGTCGTAGTCTTCACGTGAGCAGATGACGAATTTGACCTGATCATTCGCGGTAAGCGCAGCGATGTTGCTGTACAGATTTCGCGAAACCTCAGCCGAGCCCGGGGTTTTCAGATCGACCACGCGACTGACGCGCGGGTCGGTCGGTGCAATGTCCATCGCACCACTGGTTTCCAGGGAAACCCGGTAGCCGGCATCGCATAGACGCGCGAGCAAAGGGATGCAGTTCGGTTGAGCCAGCGGCTCACCACCTGTGACACAGACATAACGCGGCTTGAAACTGGCGACCCGGGCACAGATCGCCTCCAGGGTCATGATCTCGCCACCACTGAAGGCATAGGCGGTGTCGCAGTACTGGCAGCGCAGCGGGCAACCAGTCAGGCGAACGAATACCGTGGGCAGGCCACTGGTACGCGTCTCGCCCTGCAACGAGTAGAAAATCTCGGTAATGCGCAGGGTTTCTTGCATATAGGCACCGGGCGTGACGGCGAAACAGGCCATCCGCCTCCGTTGCGGTTGAATAAGGCCAGCGATAGTAACGAAAAAGCCCGCGGCGAGCGCGGGCTTTCTGGTCGACCGGGAATTCTTACTGCAAGCGCTGTAAATCGCGCTGCGCCAGCTGAGCGGCCGATGTGCCCGGGTACTGGGCAACCAACTGCTGCAAAATACCCTTGGCGTTGGCGGTATTACCCATGCGCTGCTCGACATCAGCCAGTTTAAACAGGGAGTCCGGCACCTTGGCATGGGTCGGGTAGTTGGCGCTGACCAAGGCAAAGGCACGCCCTGCAGCCTGTAGGTCACCCTTGGCCAGGTTGACTTCGCCCAGCCAGTACTGCGCGTTACCGGCGTACTGGCTTTGCGGGAATTTGCGCAGGAAACCGTCGAAAGCCTGACTGGCCTTGTCGAAGTCCTTGGCCTTGATCAGATCGAAGGCAGCGTCGTAATACAGCTTTTCCTTCGCCGGATCGGCAGGTTCATTGCTCGCCGCCGGAGCCTGCTGGCTCGGTGCGCTAGGCGTGCCGGCCGCATTGATTGCACCGGACTGAGAATTCTGGGCAGGTGCCTGAGCACCGGCAGTACCGCTTTGCAGGCGGCCATCGAGATCCTGGTAACGCGCCAGGCTTTCCTGCTTGAGGCGCTGAATCTCGTTTTGCTGCTCTTCAACCATGCCACGCAGCTGAGCAATCTCTTGCTGCATCTGCTGCAGTTGCATGAACAGCTCGCCCTGCGCCGAGGTCGGGGTTACAGCCCCGCCCCCGGCGTAGGCGCCACTCGTACCGTAACCAGCAGGTGGGTAGCTACTGCCGTAACCGGCACTGCCATCCACCACGGGAACCTCAGCCCAGGCCGCGAGCGGCAGGGCCAATACCAGAGAGGTCAGGATACGAGGGCACTTATGCATAGCGAATTACTTACGCAGTTCTACGCGGCGGTTCTGAGCCCAGGAGGACTCGTCGCTACCAGTAGCAACCGGACGCTCTTCGCCATAGGAAACCAGTTCCAGCTGAGCCGGGGAAACGCCCTGCAGTACCAGGTAGCGCTGAACGGCCTGAGCACGACGCTCGCCCAGAGCCATGTTGTACTCGCGGGTGCCGCGCTCGTCGGTGTGGCCTTCCAGAACGACGCGAGCGCCGTTGCCTTTCAGGTCCTTGGCGTGTACGTCCAGAGCGCGCATGGCTTCCGGCTTCAGGTCGGAGCTGTCGTACTCGAAGTAGAAGGTGGTGATGGCGCGCAGAGCGGCTTCTTCGCTCAGAGCACCGTCAACGCCGCTACCGCCAGCGTTGTAGCCAGCGTTCGGGTCTACAGCGCCTTCGCCGGAGGTGTCGCCGCCTTTGGAGGAGCAACCTACAGCCACGGCCAGAGCCAGGCTCAGAGCAGCAAATTTGCCGAATTTAAGCATATCCATGATGGACTCCTAATGATCCCAGGTGTGTTTAAGAAAGTGTTGGTTCTGATACCGCATCAGTTCAGGTATGGGGACCACGAAGGCTCTCGGACATCGCCTTGAGCGGTAGGAATTGGGAGCCTAACGCGCCCATTGGTGGACACGAGCATCAAGACTCCCCGGCCCTGCTGGCGGGTGGCGTAGATTAGCATGGTGCCATTTGGCGCAACAGTGGGCGAATCATCCAGACTGGTCTCGGAGAGGATGCGTAAACGACTGGTTACAAGATCCTGAGCCGCCACTTTGAAGTTGGTAAAACCATCCTGACGATGAATCATTACCAGGGTCTTCTCGTCGGCGGAAAGTTTCGGGTTGGCGTTGTAGTTGCCGGTGAAGGTTACTCGTTCGGCTCCGCCACCGATCCGCTGCTTATAGATCTGCGGCTTGCCGGCGCGGTCAGACGTGAAATACAGAGTCTGTCCATCCTTGCCCCAGAACGGTTCGGTATCGATGGCATAGTGGTTGGTCACGCGCTGCAGTTGACGAGTTCCCAGATCCATCACGTAGATCTCCGGGTTACCGTCCTTGGACAGCACGAAGGCCAGGCGGTTGCCATCCGGCGAGAAGGCCGGCGCACCGTTGAGCCCCTCGAAATTGGTGATCTGCTCGCGGCGACCGGTATCGACATGCTGAATGAAGATGCGCGGGCGACGCTGCTCGAAGGACACATAGGCGATGCGGCGACCATCTGGCGCATAACGTGGCGACAGAATCGGTTCGCGCGACTGCAGCAAGGTCACGCCACGGGCACCGTCATAGTCGGAGCGCTGCAGCGTGTAACGCGTATTGTTGACGCCAAAACGCTCGGCAGTAACGTAGAGCATCTTGGTGGAGAAAGCGCCCTTGACCCCAGTGAGTTTCTCGAAGGCCTGATCGGCAGCGTAGTGCGCCATATCACGCAGTTGATCGGTGGTACCGCCAACGGTACCCGCCATTACCTGCTGCTGAGTTGCCACGTTGAACAGGGCATATTGGGCCTGCAGGCGGGCGCCGTTGGGCACAATGCTGCCGACCATCACGTACTGGGCGCCGATGGCCTGCCAATCACGGTAGATGATCTCGGCGGCCGAGGTCGGCAGGCTGATCATGTTCTGCCTCGGAATCGGCTCGTACATCCCGGTGTTACGCAAATCGTTACCGATGATGGTGGCCAGATCCTCCGGCAATACGGTGCCGCCCTGCCAGCCAAACGGCACCACCGCGATAGGGATGGCCCGATCGGCACCACTGGTCACCAGAATGTTCTTCTCTTCGGCCATGGCCAGACTGGCAACACAGCAAAGCGTCAGCAGCAGGCCTCGAAACATAGTGATCACAGATCCAGATCCTCTGGGGTAAAGGTCATCTTGAACGAACGATAGGCATTGAAGTCACTCGGGTTCATGCCACTCATCTCCGGTATGCGGCCCACATTACGCACTGCAGTGACCGCCGAACTGTCGAAAGCGCCATCGCCACTGGAACGCGATACGGCTGCGTTGGTGATGGTGCCGTCGGGCAACATGTTGATCTGCACCACTACACTCATCCCGTTACGCGCTGATGGCGGGCGACTCCAGTTCTGCGATACCAGCTGGCGGATCAGATCATCATAGTTACCTGCCACCTGATCGCCGACCTCATCGGCCAACGCCTGCTGGCGCTCAGTGGTATCCGAGAGTAGCTCGGCCAGGGCCTGCGCCTTCTTCTCTTCCGCCGACTTGCGCGCCGCTTCGGCAGCTTTGCGCTTCTGCTCGGCTTCCGCTTTCTTCTTCGCCTCTTCAGCCTTCTTCTTGGCTTCCTCGGCTTTTTTCTTCTGCGCCTCGTAGGCCTTCTTCTTGGCCTCTTCGGCGGCTTTCTTCTTCTCTTCTTCCGCTTTCTTCTTGGCGATCTCAGCCTGCTTCTTCTGCTCGGCTTTTTTCGCTTCCTCGGCTTTCTTGGCCTCAGCCTGTTTTTTCGCTACCTCGGCCTGTTTGGCCGCCTCAGCTTTCTTTTGTTCCGCAGCCTGTTGTTTCTGCTGCTCTTCCTTCTTTGCTTCCAGCTGCTCGACCTCGAACTGGCGTGCAGCCGTTTTCTTGGCTTCGCCGGCGATTTTCTGGTTGGTCTGGGTAGTTGCCTGGCTCTGCGACTTGAGCTGGTAAAGCGTTGCCTGAACGATTGGCTTGCTCGGCGGCAGCTCTGGCGCGAAATGGAAGCTGACGAACAACATGGCGAACATCAGGGCGTGCAATGCCACAGCCCAGATGGTTGGCCAGAAGTAGCTTTCCGAAGAGGAGCGCGTGCTCTGCTGCTGCATCAGGGCGCCTCGGTGATCAGCCCGACGTTAGCCACGCCAGCCTCTTGCAGGCCGCCCATCACCGCCATCACGGAGCCGTAGTCGACCGCCTTGTCACCACGCACGAAGACCTGCACCTTCTTGCCCTGACTGGCGTTCTGATTGAGGATCGCGCCAACCGTCTGCACCAGTTGCGGCAGTGCAGTCGCGGTTTCGCTGGCCTTACCCTGGTCCGGGTCGACTTCCTCACCCATGTTCCAATAGTAGGTCTTGTCGGCCTTGATCGAGATGGTCAGCACGCGGGAGTCGTTATCCTGCGGCAACACCTCACTGGAAACCTTGGGCAGATCGACTTTCACACCCTGATTGAGCATGGGTGCGGTCACCATAAAGATCACCAGCAGCACCAGCATGACGTCGATGTAGGGCACGACGTTCATCTCGGCGACCGGTTTGCGTCTGTTGCGAATTCGGGCCATGGGCTAGATCTCAGTCGTCCGAGGTGTGGACCTTGCGGTGCAGGATCGCCTGGAATTCGTCGGCGAAGGTGTAGTAGCGACCAATCAGACGCTCGCCCTGTGCAGAGAAACGGTTGTAGGCGATCACCGCCGGAATTGCGGCGAACAGGCCAATGGCAGTGGCGATGAGTGCTTCGGCAATGCCCGGCGCCACGGTCGCCAGGGTGGCCTGCTGCACGGCGCCCAGGCCACGGAAAGAGTTCATGATGCCCCACACGGTGCCGAACAGACCGATGTACGGGCTGGTAGAACCAACAGTGGCAAGAAATGGTAGAGCGGTTTCCAGCTTTTCTTCCTCGCGAGAAATGGCCACACGCATCGCACGGGCAACGCCGTCCATCACGGCATCCGGATCGACACCGGACTGCTGACGCAGGCGGGAGAATTCCTTGAAACCGGCACGGAAGATCTGCTCCACACCGCAATCGGGGTCCGGATTGCTACCGGCCTGGCGATAGAGCTTGGACAGGTCGATGCCCGACCAGAAGCGCTCTTCGAACACCTCCAGGGACTTCTTCGCGGCACGCAGCATGGTGCTGCGCTGGAAGATCATGATCCAGGACACCACCGAAGCGGCGACCAGGCTCAGCATGACCAGTTGCACCACGAAACTGGCGTTGCTGATCAGGCTCCACATCGACATATGGTCAACGGTGTTGGCTGCTTCCACGCTTACTCTCCTACTGGAACGGAAGCCGCACCGACGAAGGCCGCACGCAGCGCCTCGGGTATGGCACGGGGTTTCAAATTGTCGGCACGTACGCAGGCCACCAAAAACTGCCCCTCGCAGAGCAGCGCCTCATCCGTCGCCCGCCTTACCTGTTGACGGAAGCGAATACTGGCACGGTTCAACTCCATCACCTCGGCACTGATAGAAATCTCGTCGTCCAGCTTGGCCGGGGCGTGATAGCGCGCCTCGGCGGAATGCACGACGAACAGCAGGTTCTCGTCGACCAGCTGCGACTGGGCGAAACCCAGGTGCCGCAAGCGCTCGGTACGAGCCCGCTCCATAAACTTGAGGTAATTGACGTAGTAGACGATGCCACCGGCGTCGGTGTCTTCGTAATACACCCGACTGCGGAGGACGAAAGGCTTGGCCTCGTTTTGTGCGCGCATACTCTAGTGCTAGCTCCATGGGTTGCCAATTGGGGTCGGCAACTATTTTTTGTTACTCGTCGCTGCCGCCGAACAAGTCGGCGGTCGGCGTATCGAGCAGGCGCTTGGGCAGATTCAAGCCGAAGTGCAAATATGCGTGTCGAGTGACCACCCTGCCCCGCGGCGTACGCATGATGTAACCCTGCTGGATCAGATAGGGCTCGAGCACATCCTCGATGGTGCCTCTCTCCTCACCGATGGCCGCCGCCAGGTTATCGATGCCGACAGGCCCGCCATCGAACTTGTCGATCATGGCCAGCAGTAGACGTCTGTCCTGGTGGTCGAAGCCACGCTCATCCACATCCAGCATGTTCAGCGCCTGATCAGCCACGGCGCGACTGATTTGCCCACCAGCACGCACCTCGGCGAAGTCGCGCACCCGGCGCAGCAGACGGTTGGCGATACGCGGCGTGCCACGGGCGCGGCGGGCGATCTCGAAAGCCCCCTCGGCATCGATGGCCAGCCCGAGAATGGCGGCGGAACGACTGACGATGGTCGCCAGATCGGCATTGGAGTAGAACTCCAGGCGCTGGACGATGCCGAAGCGGTCACGCAGCGGATTGGTCAGCATGCCCGCGCGCGTGGTCGCACCGACCAGAGTGAAGGGCGGCAGATCAAGCTTGATCGAACGCGCCGCAGGGCCCTCGCCGATCATGATGTCGAGCTGAAAGTCCTCCATGGCCGGATACAGGACCTCCTCAACCACCGGCGACAGGCGATGGATCTCATCGACGAACAGCACGTCGCCGGCTTCCAGGTTGGTCAGCAGTGCGGCCAGATCGCCCGGACGCTCCAGCACCGGGCCCGACGTACTCTTGATCGAGACGCCCATTTCCTGAGCAATGATATTGGCCAGCGTGGTCTTGCCCAGGCCCGGCGGGCCGAAGATCAGGGTGTGATCCAGTGCCTCCTGACGATTCTTGGCGGCCTGGATGAACAGCTCCATCTGCTCGCGCACCACGGGCTGGCCGATGTATTCGGCCAGCTTGAGCGGGCGAATGGCACGATCGAGTTGCTCGTCGCGGTCACGACTGCTGGCTGTGATCAGGCGGTCGGCTTCGATCATCGGGACTTACACCATTCCTTTCAGGGCGCGGCGGATCATTTCTTCGCTGCTCAACCCGTCTTCCTTGATCGCCGCCACGGCCTTGCTGGCCTCCTGCGGCTTGAAGCCGAGGGCGATCAATGCACTCAGGGCATCGCTCTCCGCGCTTGAGACTGCCACACCGGCGCGAGGTTCCACCACCAGTGGGGCGATGGTCGGCATGCTCTCCCAGGCCTTGAAGCGATCCTTGAGCTCGACCAGCAGGCGCTCGGCGGTTTTCTTGCCGACGCCCGGAATCTTCACCAGGGTCGAAGTGTCCTGGGCTTGAACGCAGCGCACCAGCTCGTCCACTTCCAGCCCGGACATCAGCGCCAGCGCCAGCTTGGGCCCGACGCCATTCAAACGGATCAGCTCGCGAAACAGTTCGCGCTCGCGCTTCTCGAAGAAGCCATAGAGCAGATGGGCGTCCTCGCGCACCACCAGGTGGGTGTGCAAGGTCACCGGCTCGCCGACCGATGGCAGGCGATAGAGGGTGGTCATCGGCACCTCCAGCTCATAGCCGACTCCATTCACATCGAGAACCAGGTGTGGCGGCTGCTTTTCCGCCAAAGTGCCTCTCAGGCGTCCGATCACGATTTCGTTTCCTTTTCTTACAAACGCAGGCGACCGCTACGACGCTTGGCGCCAAGCAGGCCGTGGGGAATCAGGCTTTGTCGGTGGTGGGCATGACAGAGGGCGATGGCCAGGGCATCGGAGGCGTCGATTTGAGGCTTCTGCACCAGCTTGAGCAGGTGCATGACCATCATCATCACCTGCTGCTTGTCGGCGCCGCCGGTGCCGGCGATGGCCTGCTTGACCTGACTGGCGGTGTATTCGCTGACCTCCAGCCCTGCCTCGATGCCGGCGACGATGGCCGCGCCACGGGCCTGACCGAGCTTGAGCGCCGAGTCGGCGTTCTTGGCCATGAACACCTGCTCGATACCCATGGTTACCGGCCCATGCAGGCGAATCACCTCGCTGACGCCACGAAATACCTTCTGCAGACGCTCCGGCAGGGCGCCCTCACCCGTGCGAATGCAACCCGAGGCGACATACTCACAGCCCCGACCGGTATCACGCACCACGCCATAGCCAGTGATGCGCGAGCCGGGGTCTATGCCGAGAATCAGGGTCATGCCGCCGTGCGCTCCATAACCGGTCAAGGCCGGCATACTGTCTATTTATCCAGCCGCGAGTATACGGAGTGGCACCGATATAAAAAAGCCGGAAGCACCTGAGGCGACTTCCGGCTTCTGAAGCACAGACGCAATCAGTCCAGCTGCTCCATGATCTCGTCCGGAATCTCGGCGTTGTGGTAGACGTTCTGCACGTCATCCAGGTCTTCCAGCATGTCGATCAGCTTGAGCACCTTCTTGGCAGTCTCCAGGTCGGCAACCGGCGCACTGATGGAAGGCACCATCGCCACCTCGGCTTCCTCACCCTTGAAACCGGCAGCGTTGAGCGCCTCGTTGACCGCCAGAAAGTCGGCGAAGCTGGTCGAGACCAGCGCCGAGCCGTCCTCACCCATCTCCACATCGTCGGCGCCGGCTTCCAGAGCCGCTTCCATGAGCGCATCTTCATCCACGCCCGGAGCGAAACTGATCTGCCCCTTGCGGTCGAACATGTAGGCCACGGACCCGTCAGTACCGAGGTTACCGCCGCACTTGGTGAAGGCATGACGCACTTCGGCCGCGGTACGGTTACGGTTATCGGTCATCGCCTCGACGATGATCGCCACGCCACTGGGCGCGTAGCCCTCATAGCTCAGCTCGGTCATGTTGTCGGCTTCGGTGTTACCGGCGCCACGGGCGATGGCGCGGTCGATTACCTCGCGGGACATGTTGGCCGTCAGCGCCTTGTCCACCGCCAGACGCAGGCGCGGATTGTCCGCCGGGACCGGGCCACCATGTTTGGCCGCCACGGTCAGCTCGCGAATCAGCTTGGTGAAGATCTTGCCGCGCTTGGCGTCCTGGCGCCCTTTGCGGTGTTTGATGTTGGCCCATTTGGAATGACCAGCCATAACTCACTCCGTCTCTTTCTACTCAGGTTTAACGGGGCATGGCCCCATAACGAAGAAGCCTGGAAATCCAGGCTTCTTGTACCGATTTACTCAGCCTTGGGCTGTTCGCGCAGGCGAATATGCAGCTCGCGCAGCGACTTGTTATCCACCTCGCCCGGCGCCTGGGTCATGACGCAGGCAGCGCTCTGGGTTTTCGGGAAGGCAATGACTTCGCGGATCGAACTGGCGCCAGTCATCAGCATCACCAGGCGATCCAGACCGAAGGCCAGACCACCATGGGGCGGCGCGCCGTACTTCAGCGCGTCAAGCAGGAAGCCGAACTTCTCCTGCTGCTCTTCTTCACTGATACCCAACACGCGGAACACGGTCTGCTGCATGGCCTTGTCGTGGATACGAATGGAACCGCCGCCCAGCTCGGTGCCATTGAGCACCATGTCGTATGCGCGCGAAAGCGCGGCCGCCGGATTGGCTTCCAGCTCGGCCGGCGTGCACTTCGGCGCGGTGAACGGATGGTGCATGGCCGTCAGGCTGCCATCGTCGTTTTCCTCGAACATCGGGAAATCGACCACCCACAGCGGCGCCCACTCGCAGGTGAGCATGTTCAGATCGTGACCGAGCTTGATACGCAGGGCGCCCAGTGCTTCGGAAACGATCTTGGCCTTGTCGGCACCGAAGAACACGATGTCGCCGTCGACCGCACCGACGCGGTCGAGAATCACGTTGATGTTGTCCAGCGGGATGTTCTTGACGATCGGCGACTGCAAACCCTCAACACCCGCGGCGCGCTCGTTGACCTTGATGTAGGCCAGGCCCTTGGCGCCGTAGATACCGACGAACTTGGTGTAGTCGTCGATCTGCTTGCGCGGCATGCTCGCCCCGCCCGGCACGCGCAGCGCGGTGACGCGGCACTTCGGATCGTTGGCGGGACCGGCAAAGACCTTGAATTCGACGTCCTTGAGCTGGTCTTCGACATCCACCAGTTCCATCGGGATACGCAGGTCGGGCTTGTCCGAGCCGAAGCGGCGCATGGCCTCGGCCAGGGTCATGTGCGGCAGCTCACCGAACTCGACACCCAGCACTTCCTTGAACAGGTTGCGCACCATGGTCTCGGTGATGTCCATGATGTCTTTTTCATCGAGGAAGCTGGTTTCGATGTCGATCTGGGTGAATTCCGGCTGACGGTCGGCGCGCAGGTCTTCGTCGCGGAAGCACTTGGCGATCTGGTAGTAGCGGTCGAAGCCGGCCACCATCAGCAGCTGCTTGAACAGCTGCGGCGACTGCGGCAGGGCGAAGAAGCTACCGGCGTGGGTGCGGCTCGGCACCAGATAGTCGCGCGCGCCTTCCGGGGTCGCGCGAGTCAGGATCGGGGTTTCCACGTCGAGGAAGCCGTTCTCGTCCAGGTAGCGGCGGATGCTCGAAGTGATGCGCGAACGCAGCTTGAGCTTCTCGGCCATTTCCGGGCGACGCAGATCGATGAAGCGGTAACGCAGGCGGGTTTCTTCGCCCACATCGGTGTATTCGTTGAGCGGGAACGGCGGGGTCTCGGCCTCGTTCAGTACTTCCAGCTCGTAACCCAGCACTTCGATGGCGCCGGACGCCATGTTGGCGTTGCGCGCGCCTTCGGGACGCAGACGCACCTTACCGGTGATCTTCACCACGTACTCGCTGCGTACGCGGTCGGCCTTGGCGAAAGTTTCGGCACGATCCGGGTCGAAGACCACCTGGGCCAGGCCTTCACGGTCGCGGATATCGAGGAAAATCACGCCACCATGGTCACGACGGCGGTGCACCCAGCCGCAAAGGGTGATTTCCTGACCGTCCAGGCTCTCGTTCAACTGGCCGCAATAGTGGCTGCGCATCATGATCGTGTTCGCTTCTCTAATCAGTCTGAATTTGGGCCCAGGCATCTTGCAGGCATTTTCTGAGAATCTGAGACGAAAATGCGCGAATACTCGATCAGCGGCGCCATAGCGCCCGACTGGCACGATGCCGTGCCCAGGACAAGGGGCGCGATTATATATGGTTAATCGCATCGACGCAGCCGCCCACCACAGCAGGGAAGCTCGACCTCTCTATACTGAGAGTCCAGCCACGCGGAGAGCTTTGCAATGGCCCTAGCACGCCCCGCCGACATCCCTCAGGATCTACTTGAGGACTTTCGCCTCGACACCCACGAGCAATTGCCGCGCTGCGAACAGCTCCTGATCGAACTGGAGCAGCACCCGGGCGACAGCGCGCGCCTGCGCGAGCTGTTCCGCCGAATTCACACCATCAAGGGCAGCCTGGGCTATGTCGGCCTGAATCAGCTACTGCCACTCCCCCAAGCGATCGAGGATGTGCTGGGCAGCCTGCGCGAAGGTGACCTGCAGTTCGACAGCCTGCTCGGTGACATTCTGCTGCTCAGCCTCGATCAACTACGCAAACTGATCGACGCCACCCTGGGCCTTGTCGAAGCCCCCTCGCCGCAGCAGATCAGCAGCCAGTGCCAAGCCCTGCAGGCACTGGCCAACGCACCCGCCTCACGCCAGAGTGAAATTCGCCGGACGCTGCTGCAGCACCTCGACCCCAGCACTCGGCTGCAGCCTGTCGCAGTCGGCAACGCCTCTCTCCAGCAGTTACTGGAGAGCCACGGCGTAGCCATGGACGCCGACCTGCTCTTTTTCAGCGAACTGATGAGCGCCGGCGAGCACCGCTCTCCCTACTGGCACGGTCGAGGCTTACGCCTGCTCGACCTGGCGCTGAGCATGAATGAAATAGCCGGCAGCCCAGTAGAACCCGAGCAATTGGCCGCAGCCGTCTGCCTGCACGACCTGGGCATGGCCTTCCTTCCGCTCGAGCTCCTGCACAAGGAGAGCGAATTGAGCCGCGAAGAACGGCGCCAGATGCAAAGCCATCCACGCCAGGCATACGAACTGCTCAAGCGCATGCCGGCATGGAACACGGCCAGCGAGATCATTCTGCAGCATCAGGAGCACGCAGATGGCAGCGGCTACCCCAAGGGCCTGAGAGAAGCGGAAATCCACCCCGGCGCCTTGCTCCTGAATGTGGCCGACACCTTCGACGCCCGCACCCATGAGCGCGCCCACCAAACCCTAAGCAAGCGCCCACGGCTACGCGCAATCCTGGAGATCAACAATCTGTCAGGCCAACAGTTCAGCCATAAATGGGTGGATATTTTCAACCAAACCCTGCAAGCCAGACCCGAACTGGCGAAACTCTAGGAAGACCAACACCCACTCATAGCCTCCAGGCATGCCCCCAATTGACACAAGACAATCCGGGCAGAAGCCCGCCTGTGATAGGCTCCGAACATCAAGGGGAGCGTCTACCCCGGCCACCTGAGAGGAGATACCGGCATGGAAATCAACATCGGCATTGCTGAGCAAGATCGCGCCGCCATTGCGGAGGGTCTGTCCCGGCTGCTAGCTGACACCTACACCCTGTACCTGAAAACCCACAATTTTCACTGGAACGTCACCGGACCAATGTTCAACACCCTGCACCTGATGTTCGAAGGGCAGTACACCGAACTGGCGCTGGCCGTGGACGCAATCGCCGAGCGCATCCGCGCCCTGGGCTTCCCTGCACCGGGCACTTACGCAGCCTACGCCCGCCTCTCTTCGATCAAGGAAGAGGAAGGCGTACCTAGCGCCGAAGAGATGATCAAGCTCCTGGTCCAAGGCCAGGAAGCCGTCGTGCGCACTGCCCGCAGTATTTTTCCGCTGCTGGACAAGGTCAGCGACGAGCCCACCGCAGACCTGCTTACCCAGCGCATGCAGGTGCACGAGAAAACCGCCTGGATGCTGCGCAGCCTGCTCGCTGCCTGAAGCGCGTCCAGCCAAGGCCCGTCCAAGACGGGCCTTTTGCTAGGCACCCGCCCTGCAACTACTCTATTCTTTGCCCATACCACCATCCGCCACAGTGATGTGCATGAGCCAGCAGCCGAAAGCCCCCTCTATCCTCGAACAGTATCCGGAAGAAACACGCGAGGCTGCAGAGCTGCTCAAGCGTGCCGTACCCCACATGGTCCGGCACGACATCCCACCGAACCCCATCCACTACGCGCTCTGGTACAACTATTGCCGGGGAGACGAACCCGAACTGAACCGTCGCCTCGACAAGATCGTCGCGGATTTCTCCAGCTTCCCACCGGAAACCGCCGCCAAACTGTTTCGTGATTACATCATTCGCGGCGAGCTTGAAGAAGCACGCTGCGGGCAGCAGCAAGTCATCGAACTGGTCGACGATATTGAGGGCGACGTACAACGCAGCGTAACCGGCAGCCAGCATTATCAGGACAGCCTCTCCCAAGGCCTGGCGGCTCTGCAGGAGCCCATCGTCGACGACCTGCCTGCGGTGCTCAACGAGCTACAACTGAGCACCCAGCAAATGCACGATCAGCAAGAGAAGTTCCTCTACCGGCTACGCGCCGCCCAGGGTGAAATCCAGAGCCTGCGCAGCCAGCTGGAACGCGCCCAGGCCGCCGCAACACTGGACAGCCTGACTCACGTGTTCAACCGTCACGCCTTCACTCGCCTGCTGGAGCAGGCACTGGCCAACGACACCGACGGCCTGGCCCTGATCATGCTGGATATCGACCACTTCAAGCAGTTCAACGACCAGTACGGCCACCCCCTGGGCGACCGGGTTTTGCAGCATGTAGGCCAACTGCTGCGCGATCTGCTGCCTGCGCGCGGCGTGGCAGCCCGTTACGGCGGCGAAGAATTCTGCATCATCCTCAAGGACTGTTTCGACCTGGCCACCGCCAGCACCTTCGCCGAACAACTACGCCTCAAGATTCAGGCCTTGCGCGTCAAGGTTCGTAGCACCGACAAGGTTCTCGACACCATCACCGCCTCCTTCGGCCTGGCACTGGCCGTACCTGGCGACACCTTCGACACCCTGGTCACCCGGGCAGACGATGCGCTGTACCAGGCCAAACGCAACGGCCGTAACCAGATCAGCCCCACCACTTCCGAGCCAGCCCTGAGCGCCTGATTTGAGCGCCCCTCCCCTTTGCGGTTAAATACGCCGGCGCTGCCCTTGTAGCGCCTGGCGGTCAGGCCGGTTATTCGAGCCCATTCATCGGGCTTGCGTCGGTGCTGCCAGCATGCTCAAGCCAAATAGTGAAATAAGTGAGCTCATTACCCATGTTGAAGATCGTCCACCTGATCACAGGCGGCGGCGCTCTGCTGCTGTCCTTCCTTCCCAGCCTACGAAACGAAGCCCTTCCCTTCCTGCAACAACCGGATGCGCTCTATCTGGCATTGTTCGGCCTTAGCAACCTGTTCATGGCCCCCCTCCCAGCCCTCCCGCAAGGCGCACGCAACCAGCTGCAAGTACTGGTCAGCGCACTCATGGTGTTTGCTACTGCACTGCAAACACTCGTGCTGCTTGCCCCGCTCCCACAGATCGGCAACCAGCCAGCAGTTTTCCTCAGCCTGATTATTCTGGTAGCAGCTGCCGTCCTGCATCTGAGCATCAGCCTGAGCAAGGCAACCTCCACCCCGCGCAGCAACCCGCCCAGCCGCACCCCGAGCGAAAACCGCGAGACCGGCACGGTCAAATGGTTCAACACCTCGAAAGGCTTCGGCTTCATCTCCCGCGACAGTGGCGATGACATCTTTGTGCACTTTCGTGCCATTCGCGGCGAAGGCCATCGCGTATTGGTAGAAGGCCAGCGTGTTGAGTTCTCCGTCATGAACAGAGACAAAGGCCTGCAGGCCGAAGACGTCATAGTCGCACTCCCCGGCTACCGCTAAACCCAAATGAAAGAAGCCCGCAAACGCGGGCTTCTTCATATTCAGTAGTGCGGTGGCAACGCATCACCTTCGGCCAAACCGAACTGATTAGCCCCCTCTTCCAAACGCCGAGCCAATTCCTTCATCTGCACCTGCATGCGCTCAATCAGCCGCTGCTGCTCCACTAGCTCATCATTCAACGCGGCAATGGTGTCGTCCTGAAACGCCAGCCGGCTTTCCAACTCCACGACCCTCTGCTCCAGATCCATATCAAACCTCCAACCACTGAAAGTCACTCGTCAACACCAGACGCAAGCGTTCACGCATGGCTCTCAGCTGCTCTTGCGAATAAGGCACTGCGGGCTGACGCCCCCAGACCGGAGCTGGCCAGGCCGCATCATCGCGATGACGCACCACCACATGCATATGCAACTGACTCACCACATTACCTAGCGTCGCAATATTCATCTTGTCAGCCACGAAGGCATCCTTGAGCGTCTCGGCCAGCAGCGTAGTCTCTCGCCAGAGTTGCTGCTGTTCATCTGCAGCCAGCTGAAATACCTCGCTAACGGCCTCGCGGCGCGGCACGAGAATGAGCCAGGGATAAGTGGAGTCATTCATCAGCAACAAACGACACAAGGCAAAATCACCCAGCCCCAGGGTGTCCTGCTGCAAACGCGGATCAAGACTGAACATTCGAACCCCTCCAGCTCAGCTCACATGATTCTTCGGGCGCGCAGCATAGCGGGAAGGCATGGGCCGCTCACCCACCAGGCCCCAAAAACAGGCATACACCCCCGACTCTTGCGCCTACAAGGAAACGAACGCCCCATAAGTGGGCAAAAAAGTGGCAGATACGCCCACAAATCGACCAAGCACACCGACAAAAGCGTTACCGCGAAGCCAGGCACGCTCGCACCATCGTACCAACCCGAATCAAAGACGCCACCCCACACACCAGAATGTACCCAACACAATGCAGAACAAGCCTCTCAGTCGCAGAGGAAACTGCCACAGAGGATTTTTCTCACTCCCCAGGCAACTTGTGCACGGAATTTGCTTTGGTACTGCCACCGTCGGCACCGCAGGGGCTTTTGGTTCAGCGCAAATGACCGCTTAACGTCGTAAGCGCTTGGATTGATAGCTTTTTCAAGGTGACTCGCACGGAGAAAGCAGCGGCAAAAACCTACATAAAAGCGACATCGCAGATGCAAATTTGCGACAAGCTCACTAACTAAAGCGTAGGGAATCAATGATATCTGTCGCCAACTTAAACCTCCGTGCTATAAGTTAGCGCCGACACAAAAAGAAAGAGCCGCCCATATAACAAAATGCTGGGCAGCACAACTCTTCTAAACCAAAGGAGCAATCACAATGCAAGTGATGAAGTGGAGCGCACTGGCCCTGGCCGTGACCGCCGCAACTACTCAACTGGCTTTCGCCAGCGCGCAGTCCGAGTCCAACGGTCTGATTGAAGATACCAGCTTCGACATCTTCAACCGTGTTCTGTATATGAACCGCGACTACAAAAATCGCTACAACGACGGCAAGAACACCGCCGGCACTGGCGATAATGGCTATCGTGAAGAAACCGGCTACGGCCTGCGACTGCTGCTGGAGTCCGGATTCACTCAGGGCACTGTTGGCGTAGGCTTCGACGCCCACTCCCTCTCCAGCATCAAGCTTGACAGCGGTAGTGGCCGCTACGGCACTGGCCAGTTCGATAAAGACAGCGATGGCAATGGCGCAGATACACAGACCGAAGTTGGTGGCGCCATCAAATTCCGCGTTTCTGACACCGTTCTTAAGTACGGCAACCAGTTCGTCGGCAGCCCAGTATTCTCCACCGACGACAGCCGCATCCTACCGGAAGTCGCCACTGGCACCTACATCGTCAGCAATGAAATCGAAGGCCTTGAGCTGAGCGGCGGTCACTTCACTGCAGGCAGCAGCCAGACCTCTACCGACCGCGACACTGCAGGCCTCAAGTCTGCCGACATCGTGGGTATCAGCTATCAGTTCACCGACAACTTCAGCGCCGCATTCCACGCCTCTGACGTCGAAGACTACTGGAAAAAGTACTACGGTAACCTGAACTACACCCTAGGCGACCTGAACTTCGACTTCAATATCTACCAGACCGATTACGAGAAAGAGTATTCGGCTGACGAGTTCGACGACAACACCATCTGGAGCCTCGGAGCATCCTACAGCCTGGGCGCACACACCTTCACTCTGGGCTACCAACGCTCTACCGGCGACCATGGCTATGATTACGGCGTAGATGGCGGCGGTACCGTTTGGCTGACCAACTCGGTTCAGTACTCCGACTTCAACGGCGAAGACGAGCGCTCCTACCAAGCTCGCTACGACCTGGACATGACCGAATACGGCGTGCCGGGCCTGAGCTTCATGACTCGCTACATCACCGGTGACAACATCACCACCGACTCTGGCGATGAAGGTAAAGAGCACGAGTGGGATATCGAAGCCAAGTATGTGGTTCAAGAAGGTGCCGCCAAGGACCTTTCCTTCCGCGTTCGTCACGCTGTATGGCGCGCCAACGACGCCTATAACGCCCAGTACGATGACTCTGACCTGAACGACACCCGTCTGATCGTTGAGTACCCGCTGGACGTGCTCTAAGTCCTAGCGATGCTGCAATCAGTGCAAAAGAACCCGGCCTAGGCCGGGTTCTTTTTTATCTACCGAAGAAACTCAAAGAGGCAAAGCGTAGGTTCCCGTGACATGCGCCACTAATTCCCCCTCCCCTCCTTGTGAATAAAGCTGCACCTCACACACCGCTTGACGCCGCGAAAGGCGCAAGATTCGCGCCTCGGCAACCAGATCAACAGGCTTGGGCTTAGCCAGGAAGTTGATGTTCAGGTTGGCCGTCACCGCCATCTCAACCCTGCCCAAACGCCCCAGCACCACCGCATACATGGCCGCATCGGCCAGCGACATGATGGTCGGTCCTGAAACGGTGCCGCCCGGCCTCACCAGCTTGCCGTGAAATGGCACTCTGGCCACCGCCTTATCGGCATCCAGGTGATCGATCCTCAGGTCGATATCTTCCGCCATGGGCACGCCGGCACGAATCAATGCCTGAACCTGGTCAGCTGTCAGCTCCGCCATATTCACTTCCGCTCCATCCTGTACGCCACCTGGCTTGCCCCGTACAATGCCGAGTCATTATTTGCCCTCGCAACCGACAGAACGGCCAAACATGCGTACCAGTCAGTACCTGCTCTCGACCCTCAAGGAAACTCCCTCCGACGCGGTGGTGATCAGCCATCAGCTCATGCTGCGTGCCGGCATGATCCGCAAACTGGCCTCGGGCCTGTACAACTGGATGCCAATGGGGCTGCGCGTATTGCGCAAGGCCGAGGCCGTGGTACGTGAGGAAATGAACGCCGCTGGCGCCCTGGAAGTGATGATGCCGGTCGTGCAGCCTGCCGAACTGTGGCAGGAGTCCGGCCGCTGGGAGCAATACGGCCCCGAACTGCTGCGCATCAAGGACCGCCATGACCGCGCCTTCTGCCTAGGCCCGACCCATGAAGAAGTCATCACTGATCTGGCCCGCAACGAGCTGAACAGCTACAAGCAGCTGCCGATCAACATGTACCAGATCCAGACCAAGTTCCGCGACGAAATCCGTCCGCGCTTCGGCCTGATGCGTGGCCGTGAATTCCTGATGAAGGACGCCTACTCCTTCCACATCGACCAGGCCTCGCTGCAGGAAACCTACGACCGCATGCACCAGGCCTACTGCAACGTGTTCACCCGCCTGGGCCTGAACTTCCGCCCGGTGCAGGCCGATACCGGCTCCATCGGCGGTACCGGCTCCCACGAATTCCACGTTCTGGCCGAGTCCGGTGAAGACGATATCGCCTTCAGCGACAGCTCCGACTACGCCGCCAACATCGAAAAAGCCGAGGCCATTCCGCGCGAAAAAGAACGTGGTGCCGCTACTGAAGAGCTGCGCCTGGTCGATACGCCGGACGCCAAGACCATCGAAGAGCTGGTCAGCCAGTTCAACCTGGCTATCGAAAAAACCGTCAAAACCCTGGTCGTGCATGCCGCCGAGGAAGGCAAGCTGGTTGCACTGATCGTGCGCGGCGACCACGAACTCAACGAAATCAAGGCCGCCAATCACGAACTGGTCGCCAGCCCGCTGGTATTCGCCTCCGAAGCCGAAATCCGTGCCGCGATCGGTGCCGGACCAGGCTCGCTTGGCCCGCTGAACCTGCCGATCACTTGCGTGATCGACCGGAGCGTCGCCCTGATGAGCGACTTCGGCGCCGGCGCCAACATCGACGGCAAACACTACTTCGGCCTCAACTGGGAGCGCGACCTGCCGCTGCCTGCCGTTGCCGACCTGCGAAATGTGGTCGAGGGCGACCCCAGCCCGGACGGCAAGGGTTCCCTGGTGATCAAGCGCGGCATCGAAGTCGGCCATATCTTCCAGCTCGGGACCAAATACAGCGAAGCCATGGGCTGCAAGGTACTCGGCGAAAGCGGCAAACCCGTCACCCTGATCATGGGCTGCTACGGCATCGGCGTCTCCCGCGTGGTCGCCGCAGCCATCGAGCAGAACTGGGACGAGCGAGGCATCCTCTGGACCGACGCCCTGGCGCCTTTCCAAATCGCCATCGTGCCGATGAAGTACGAAAACGAAGCCGTGCGCGAAGCCACGGACAAGCTATACGCCGAATTGACCGCCGCCGGTTACGAAGTGCTACTGGATGATCGCGACAAGAAGACCAGCCCCGGTGTGAAGTTTGCCGACATGGAGCTGATCGGTATTCCGCACCGCCTGGTCGTCAGCGAGCGCGGCCTGGCCGATGGCAACCTGGAATACAAAAACCGCCGCGAAAGCGATAGCCAGCAGGTTTCGGCAGCCGACATCCTGACTTTCCTTGCCGAGCGCATCGCCCGCTGACCTCAGACCCAGTAACCCACATGTACCAGCGAAACACCCTTCGAATTGGCGCCGCCCTGCTCGGCGCCCTGATGCTCGGCGGCTGCGCCAACCAGCTACCGCAACGCAGTGAGCACGAGGAGCGCCTTGAACGGCGTTTGCTCGCTCACAGCCTGCAGATTGATGTTGGCGAGCCTCGCGTGCTGGCCTTGCCGCAGCGCCGCGTGCGCATCCACGAGCAAAAGACCTTCGAGGTCACTGCCTTCGAAGTTTCCCGCCGCTACGACCGCTACACGCCTTACCAGCCCTGGCGCGAACTGTACGAAGTGCCGTTGGGTGCCGTGGCGGTCGTGGCCGGGATTGGTGCCAACATCGTCAACGTGGTGATGCTCGGCCGCCTGCCGGACAGCGTGACCAAGGACTGGATCAACTATGGTTTCGCCGGCCTCAACCCGGCGATGAACGTCGAATCCAATGGTCGCTCGGAACAGAACCTGGCCAAGATCGACGAGGTTCAGCAGGACAAGCGTACCGAGTATTCGAGCCTGCCCTGGGCTGAACGCCCCGTGCTGGTCAAGGCTGGCAAGGAAACCCATGAACTGAGTACCGACCGCGCCGGCGTGCTGCGCCTGAACCTGCTCGACGGCCCCTTCGCCGACCACGACGCCAGTCAGATCGGCACATTGCTACTCAGTGTCGAAGACCCGCAGGATGGGACCCGCGCCGATGCCACCCTGCTGGTCAGCCGCGATCTGCGCGGCAAACTGCGCGAAGCGCACGCGTTGATCTACGACGATCTTGAAGACGACGAAGTGTCGCACTGGGTACATCGAGTCAAGCGCCTGTCCGACCTCGGCCTGGAGGAGGAAGCCAGCGAACTGGAGCAGAGCCTGATCGAACTGACTCGTAACGACCCGGAGTTGCAGCAGGAATTTCTCCACGCCCTACTCAAGGATGCTGGTCGCCTGGCGGCAGACCCTGGCGAGGACTGATCAGCGCCGGACCAGAAAACCTGCGATCCCCTGCAGCGGCTGCTCCTCCAGAGCCAGGCCGCTGACCTCAGCCCGCTCCGGGCCATGCTCCAGCCAGGCCGTCAGCTCACGCACGGCCTGTTCCTCACCTTCGAGCAGGACTTCCACACGGCCGTCAGCCAGGTTGCGCACCCAGCCATCGAGATCCAGCCGCTCTGCCTCTTCCTGGGTGCGCTGACGAAAATGCACACCCTGCACCTTGCCGCTGACGAAACCGTGCAGACAGATACGCATGATCCTTACTCCCGAGATTGCCAGTGGGCCAAGCGCGCCTGCAGGCCCGCCGCCGTTTGCTCGCCAACCAGGCGCTCACGCAACCGGCCATCGGCACCGATGATATAGGTCACCGGCAACACGTCGTTGCGCGGCAGTTCGAGCCGTGTAGCCGGGTCTGTTGCCAGCACGGTAAAGCGAATGGCAAAGGCATCGGCCGCCCGAGCCAGATCAGCGCCTTGCAGGGCGTCGAAATTGACGCCCAGCACCTGCGCACCAGTGCCATTCAGCTGCTCACTCAGCTGATTCAGCTCGGGAATTTCCGTGCGACAGGGCTTGCACCATTCGGCCCAATAATTGATGACCAACCACTGGCCATCGAGCTGCTCAGCCGTTACCTTTCGTCCATGCTGATCGAGGCCCCAATCCTCGGCGCAGCCGGCCAGGAGAAGCGCGGCAATGCAACCCACCATCATCCGAAGTGACCTTCCCATGCATTCGCTCCTCGTGCGCGCGGGGTTGTTATGACGCTGGATGCCCTGCATCTTGAAGTGCCGGACATACTCGACGAGAACGCCACGTCACTCAGCGACCTCAATGAACGCCTGAGTGGCGCGCGCCAATTGCCCGCCGAGGAAGGCCTGCAGCAGTTGCTCGAACTGCTCTTCCGCCTCAACCGCAGCGCCATGACCTTACTGGAAAGGCAGCGTGCCCTGCAAAGCTTCTGCGAGGAATACCGCCATTACAGTGCCCCCCTGCTGAGCAGCAAGCTGCCCTCCGCCAGCTTTGTCCACTTGTGCAACGAGCTGGCCTGCGGCTTCAAGCGCCTGCTACTGCAGATCCTTCAGGGACGCCAGCCATCGCGGCCACATCTGGCCTGGTGTCTGTACATGGCAGAGCACTTCCTGGCGCAGAGCCTGTTACGTCACTATCAGCTGTACCAGGAACCCAGCGAGTCGCTGTGGAGTGACAGCCACCTGCTGTACTGGATTGGCGAACACCAGGACTGCCTGGACGAACATGTCGCCGCCCCCTTCCAGCCAACGCCTGCCAGCACGTTGCGCGGCCTGTACCAGCAAATGCTGCTACTTGCCCTGAGCAGCCCCTTCCACCTGGCCAGCGGCGAATGCGTCGTACTGTTTGGTGCACTTACACCACTTGCAGAACTCGCGCGCCTGCTGCCCTGGGAGGAGGATGACGATAGCGATGGCCCGTTGATAGACCTGAGCCAATCGCTACCCTGCCTGCCTTACGAAGCCCCGATCAAAGGCACAGCAGATTACCTGCGCCGCCTCGAGCTAGGCGCCCTGCTGGTAGCACTGCACGAACCGGCACCACTACAGAGCACCCTCGAACGCGAACTGCTGGAACGCGTTCGCCAACACTGGCACGGACGCCAGCAGCGCCGCCATCCGCGTGCGGATTTCAGCGCAGACTGCAGCCTGGTCGTCGGGCTGACGGCTATTCACGACCACCTGCTGGAAAAGCGCCCGCAGAGCAGTACAGCCCAGATGCTCGATGCAAGCCCAGGGGGCACCCGCCTGCGCTGTCCCAACGAGCTGGGTAACCAACTGCCGGTCGGCCAGCTGGTACTGGTGCTGACGCACAGTGGCACGCCGACTCTGGCGCTGGTGCGCTGGCGTCATCTCAATCAACAGGGGCTACACCTTGGCCTGCGCTACCTCAAGGGCCTGCCCAGACCGGTCTGGCTGCGCCGCGCCCCCAGCGCCCAGACTCATCCAGGAGTTCTGCAGAGCACGCCCGAGCCGGGCGCCGGCTGGCATCACGGCTTATGGTTGCCACGCGGGCAGTTCGTTGAAGGAGAAAACCTCTGGCTGCAGCTGGCCAACGTGAATAATCAGGCCGTGATCCTTCTGCCTGGCGCCAATCTCGACACCCCCAGCGTGGTTCGTCACCCGCTGCGTCTGGCCTGAACAAACCGCCAGGTTCTGCGAAGAAAGTCTCAACTAACGCCGCTGCAGTGCACAGTTTGCGTGCACCTCACCTGCCTATAATCGCCCCATATCTATACCAACACGTTCTGCCGGAGCCCCATCCATGTCCCAAGCCAATGACAAGCTGATCGGTCCCGTTCCCTCCAGCATCGTCAACAGCGCACGCAGCAACGTAACGCCCTACGAGGGGCGTGTGGCGGAATACAACGTGGCTGCCTGGCTGCATCTGCCAGGCCTGGCCAACCTGCCGGTTTCGCTGATGGTGCGTTATCGCGACGGCAATCAGGTGCGTGACGTGGCCGTCGATCACGGTAAGGTCAACAGCCATAACAAAGTCATGCTTTCGGGCATCGCACGCCTGCCGATGAAAGGCAAGATTGAGGACATGCAGGTACGCCTGCGCTCGGCAGTCCCCACGCAGTCGTTGATCGTCGAAGAACTTTTCGTCCAGGCGGTAGAGCTACAGGAAAGCGCCAATCGCCAGGCCATGGCCTGATAGCCAGACTGCTTATGCAAACCCCGCTTCGGCGGGGTTTTGCTTTGTGGGCTCAGAACACCCCGAAACGCACAACCGAACTGGGCTTTTCCGGCTCGCTCTCTTCACCGGCCTGACGCGCCAGTGCCGCCAGTGACTGTGGCCAGCGCACAAAACGCAGGCCGGTAATGCGGTTGAGCCGCTCCAGCGCTTCATCGGTATCGCGCGGCTGCAACGGCACTACTTTGTTCTTGCTACTGCTCATCCACTCGACTTCCCTGAGTCTCAGGCCGCCGGCACTCTGCCAGCATATAGCTGGAAGATAGCCAGAAGCGTGCCAGCCTTCCCGGGCCGGAATTGCTGCGTTTGCTCGCCTTTATAGCAGCGCGGAGCCGACTGCACCCCGCACTAAACTGACTTTTTTCGTCACTTCTGACCAGCCCCATCCAGCCACTGGGCCAGACTGCCGGCAAACAGCTCAGCCTGCTGCTGGTGAAGCTGCTCCAGCGCCTCACGTACCGAGGGGTACCAGGCCTCCTCGAACTGCTCGGGTAACTGCCCCGGCCGCGGCAGCGGCCAGGGGCTGCTCATCAGCAGTTGATAAAGGCTGTAGTGCTGCAGATCCCGGCACAGCACCCAATTTCCGCCACTGGTACGACAGATCAGTTGCTCACCGGCGAGAAACTCGGTCAGCTCGGCCCATTCGTCCTCAGGCAGCAACCAGCCTTCACGCTGTATCTCCGCATGGCTCACCGCTCGTCCCTGCTGCTGTCGTTGATGAAAGACCCGCAACACGCCAAGCAATACCAGCACCCGTGGCAAAGCACGCCGCCGCCAGAGGCGAGAAGAGGACAGGTTGCACACCAGCTCGGCGCCGAACAGCACGATCAACCAGGACAGATAGATCCACAGCAAAAACAACGGCACCGTGGCAAAAGCGCCATAGATCAGCTGGTAACCGGGAAACAGGCTGACATAGAGCCCGAACAACCCCTTGGCCAGCTCGAACAGCACGGCGGTGAACAGCCCGCCTGCGAAGGCATGGCGCAGCGGCACGCGGGCGTTCGGCACGCTGGAGTAGAGCAATGTGAACGCTGCCACACTGGACAGCAAAGGCGCGAAACCGAGCAGCGTCTTGGCACCGACCAGCGCATCCGGCCCGGACAGCAGCGACAGCGAGGTGATGTAGGTGGTCGCGGCAAAGCCCGCACCCAGCAATATCGGCCCCAGGCTGAGAATCGCCCAGTACAGCAGAAAGCTGGAGATGCCACGACGCGGCTGACGCACGCGCCAGATGGTGTTGAAGGCTTTCTCGATGGTCACCAGCATCATGAATGCCGTCACGGCCAGCAACACCACACCGACCCAGGTCAGCTTACGTGCCTGGGTGGTGAACTCGCGTAGATATTCCTGCACCGTCTCGCCGGACGATGGCACGAAGTTGTTGAAGATGAAGCTCTGGATCTGCTCACCGGTCCCCTGAAACGCCGGGATAGCCGAAAGCATGGAGAAGGTCACGGTCATCATCGGCACCACGGCGAACAGCGTGGTGTAGGTCAAGGCCGCCGCACTGTTGATCGCGCGATCGGCCAGAAAACGCCGGAACAGGAAGCCCCAGAACTCCACCCAGTCATCCAGCCGCCGTCGCATGCCCTCTCCTTAGCCGTTTCGCGCTCTTGGCGGCTAGAATAGCGCCCTCATTCGCCAATGGGCACCCGCCATGACCGACCTGACCCTCTATCACAACCCGCGCTGCTCAAAGTCTCGCGGCGCGCTGGAGCTGCTCGAAGCCCGCGGCCTGACACCCACCGTCGTACGCTATCTGGATACGCCGCCCAGCGCCGATGAGCTGCGTACCCTGCTCGGCAAGCTGGGTATCCCGGCCCGCCAGCTGCTGCGCAGCGGTGAGGACGAATACAAAGAACTGGGTCTAAGCGACTCCAGCCTGAGCGACGAGCAACTGATCGCCGCCATGGCCAGCCACCCGAAACTGATCGAACGCCCCATCCTGATCGCCGGTGAACGTGCCGTGATCGGCCGCCCACCGGAGAAAGTGCTGGAGCTGCTGGTATGAGTACGCCCTACATCCTGGTGCTCTACTACAGCCGCCATGGCGCCACGGCGGAGATGGCCAGGCAGATTGCCCGCGGCGTCGAGCTGGGCGGCCTGGAAGCACGCCTGCGTACCGTCCCCACGGTTTCCAGCGAGTGCGAGGCCGTCGCTCCGGCGATTCCTGCGGAAGGTGCGCTGTACGTCAGCCATGACGACCTCAAGGGTTGCGCTGGCCTCGCGCTGGGCAGTCCGACCCGCTTCGGCAACATGGCCGCGCCAATGAAGTATTTCCTCGATGGCACCAGCAGTCTGTGGCTGACGGGCGAACTGGTAGGCAAACCGGCCGGCGTGTTCACCTCGACCTCAAGCCTGCACGGTGGCCAGGAAAGTACCCTGTTGTCGATGATGCTACCCCTGCTGCACCACGGCATGCTGATCTGCGGCCTGCCCTACAGCGAAGGCGCCCTGCTCGAAACCCGGGGCGGCGGCACGCCGTATGGCCCCAGCCACCACGCCGGCGCCGATGGCAAGCGTTCCCTGGATGAACATGAAATCGCCCTGTGCCGCGCCCTTGGCCAGCGCCTGGCGAGCACCGCAGCCAAACTGGAGTCCCCACGTGGCTAAAACGCCCAAACCCCTGCCCAGCCTGGAATGGCTGACCCCGCGCCTGCGGCTCAGCCGCGCGCTCAGCCTGTTCAGTTTCCTCGCCTTGCTGGCACTGCTGCTGGTCTGGAACCTCGTTTTCGCCGACCTGCACGGCGCACGCACCTGGGTCGTCCTGAGCATTCAGCTGTTACCACTGCTCTTGCTCGCTCCAGGCCTGCTGCTGGGCAACGCCCGCGCCCATGCCTGGGCCTGCTTCGTGGTCAACATCTACTTCATCCAGGGCGTATTGGCCGCCATCGATCCGGCCCGCGCACTGTTCGGCGCCCTGGAAACCGTGATCAGCCTGGGCCTGTTCTGCAGCGCCCTGCTCTATGTGCGCTGGAAGTTCCAGTACGACCGTAAGCTGGCCGGCGAGTAAGTCGACCCCCTGGGCCTTACCAGCCCAGGGTTTCCTTGAGAAAGGGAATGGTCAGCTTGCGCTGGGCCTGCAGGGATGCCTGGTCGAGGCGCTCCAACAACTCGAACAGACCGCTCATGCTGCGCTCGCCACGGGTCAGGATGAAACGCCCAACGTCATCGGTCAGGTGCAGGCCACGGCGCGAAGCACGCAACTGCAGGGCGCGCAGCTTGTCTTCATCTCCCAGCTCATGCAACTGGAACACCAGCGCCAGGGTCAGACGCGATTGCAGGTCAGGCAGCTGCACCGGCAATTCGCGCGGTGAAACGGTGGCCGCCAGCAGCAGGCGCCGACCGGAGTCGCGCAGGCGGTTGAACAGGTGGAACAACGCCTCTTCCCAGTCCGCGCGCCCGGCCACGGCGTCGAGATCATCGAGACAGACCAGCTCGGACTGGTCCAGGCCATCGAGCAGCTCAGGGCCGTACTCGGCCACTTCGCCCAAGGGCAGATAGACCGCCGCCTCACCACGCTGCTCGAAACGCAGGCAGGCCGCCTGCAGGAGATGGCTGCGCCCCACGCCTTCACCCCCCCAGAGGTAGATCAGGCTCTCGGTCCAGCCGGCATCGGCCTCGCATAGGCGCTCGACATAGCCGAGAGCCGCCGCGTTGGCGCCGGGGTAGTAGTTCACAAAGGTGGCGTCGTCGCGCAGGCGCACGCCAAGAGGTAGCTGGACTGGTTTCATGCACTGGACGGCGGTTCTTGCGAATCGCCGGAAGACTCTCCGTAAAGGTCGGAAAGTTTATAGAAATCATGGGCATGGCGCAGCAAAACCATGATCACCGCGGCCACTGGCAAGGCCAGCAGCACGCCGGTGAAGCCGAACAGCTGACCACCGGCAAGGATGGCGAAGATCACGGCTACCGGGTGCAGGCCAATGCGATCACCGACCAGCAAGGGAGTCAGTAGCATGCCTTCGAGCAGCTGACCGATGCCAAAGACCACGGCAATGCCGATCAGAGGATAGAGCTCAAAGCCGCCATGCTGAAACAGCGCGGCGACCACGGCAGCGCCAAAACCCACGATAAAGCCCATGTACGGCACGATGCTGGCCAGTCCCGCCAGCAAGCCGATCAGCAGTCCCAACTCCAAGCCGACCACCATCAGGCCGACTGAATAGATGCCTGCCAACGCCAACATGACCATCAGTTGGCCACGCATGAAAGCGCCCAGCACCTCATGACACTCACCGACCAACTGCACGATCAGTCGCTCGCGGGCACGTGGCAACAGGCTACGCAACCGGGCCATCATCAGGTCCCAATCGCGCAACAGATAGAAAGCCACCACGGGTATCAACAGCAGATTACCCAACCAGCCGAGCAGCGCCAGGCTCGAAGCCGTGGCTTGCGCCAGCAGGCCACCGACAATATCGGTGGTCTTGCCAAGCTGTCCGGAAAAGGCCTGCTTGAGCTGGTCGAAGCGCCAGAAACCCTCGGCCAGACCGAGCTGCGCCTGCATCCAGGGAAAAGCCTGGTGCTGCGCCCAGTCGAGCCCCTGTGGAACCAGTTCGTAGAGCCGCACCAGCTGCCGTCCCAGCATCGGGATCAGCACCAATAACAGAATCAGCAATAGCAGACTGAACACGGCGAACACCACGACCACGCCCCAGGTACGCGAGAGCCTGCGCCGCTCCAGGCGATCCACCAGCGGATCGCCCATGTAGGCCAGCAACATGGCGACCAAAAAGGGCGACAGGATCGGCATCAGCAGATAGATCAGCCAGCCACAGAGAAACAGCCCAGCCAGCCATAGCCAGCGCTGTGAATCGGTCATTTCAGGCACTCCGCCTAAAGGAAAGAGGCCGGGGCGTCACAACGCACCGGCAACAAGAGAGTAAACAGCAGCATTAGTGACAACGCGTCGACCGTTTGCTTACCAGCTGAAGCGCATCAGGTTGGCCGGAGCCTGAGCCGGCGTGGCCTGCAGCTCGCCAGTGGCATCCAGCGGAGCAGCCTCAACCGGTACTTCGCGCAAGCCTGCCAGCCCCAACTGGGCACGCAACTGCTCGGCGCTGGCATTGACCTGCCACACCAGCAGATCGCCGCTGACCCGCAGCAGGCGGGCACCAAACGGGTCGAGCAGACGCCCCAGCTCTGCGTAGCGCGACAGATCCGCGCCCTGCACTTCCAGCGTCATGGCTCCCGCCGCTCCCGGTTTCACCAGGAAACGCGGCGCCAAACGCTGGCTCACCGCCAACAGCACGGAATCGGCCAGGGCCTGCTGATCCGCGCCTTGTGCGCTGCCCTGCTCACGGGCATCGCCCAGCCACAGGCGCCAGTCGGCTTGCCACTGGCCATCCTGTTCGCGGGCATTGACCGCCAGCAGGGCATCGGCCGCATAACGCTCGGAGGCTGGCTGCAACGCATCCGGCTGGCTGGCACCAAGATTCTCGGGGGTGGCAACCAATTGCTCTTCAAGGTCAGCCAGCGGCAGGCGCAGCGGCAGACCACGATGCTGGGCGGCTTGACGCAGAGGTGTTGCAGCCTCCTGGCCATCGCCGATCAGGTTGCTGCTACCCTCGCTGTTATTCAGCCACCAGGTCAGGATCAACGGACGGTTGGCGCCCCAGATCGGCACACCGGCCTGACGCAACTTGTTCTCGGTGGTCAGCGGATCGAAATCCACCACCAGGCTATCGCCCTCGTACACGTACTGGCTGACCAGTTGCTGAGGATCCTTGCGCACACCCTCCAGCCCAGCACTCTGCACAGCCTTGGCATCGCCGGTCAGGCGCAGCATGAGGGTTTCCAGGGCGCGCCCGAGAGCGGCGCTGCGCTCTTCCGGCTGCTGGCTGGTAACGCTCTCGCGCACCTGATAAAGGTCGTCGACCTGAGCGGCCAGGGCCGGCAGGCTGAGCAGCGAAAGACAAACGGCGAACAGACGGGCGGACACGCGCATCGACAGACTCTCGGAAGGGGAAGCAAATGCCTGATCGGCCAGGCGAAGGGCTATACCTTAAACAGCCGTCTGTTCCCCGGCAACCGTCGGGGCTGGTGGCCGCTGCCGGGCAAGCCTGATAAAATCGCGCGCCTTCGCGCAGCGGCCCGCACAACGGCGCCCGCCCTCAGCATTCTCCCCTCTAAAGGCCTGATCCCATGAGCAAGCAACCCTCCATCAGCTACAAAGACGCCGGTGTAGACATCGACGCCGGTGAAGCCCTGGTCGAACGCATCAAAGGCGTGGCCAAGCGCACCGCGCGCCCGGAAGTCATGGGTGGCCTGGGGGGGTTCGGCGCCCTCTGTGAGATTCCTGCCGGCTACAAGCAGCCGGTTCTGGTCAGCGGCACCGACGGCGTCGGCACCAAGCTGCGCCTGGCGCTGAACCTGAACAAGCACGACAGCATCGGCCAGGACCTGGTCGCCATGTGCGTCAACGACCTGGTGGTGTGTGGCGCCGAGCCGCTGTTCTTCCTCGACTACTACGCCACCGGCAAACTCAACGTCGACGTAGCCGCCACCGTGGTTACCGGCATCGGCGCCGGTTGCGAGCTGGCCGGCTGCTCGCTGGTCGGCGGTGAAACCGCCGAGATGCCGGGCATGTACGAAGGCGAAGACTACGACCTGGCAGGCTTCTGCGTGGGCGTGGTGGAAAAGGCCGAGATCATCGACGGCTCCAAGGTCGCTACCGGCGATGCGCTGATCGCCCTGCCCTCCTCGGGCCCGCACTCCAACGGCTATTCGCTGATTCGCAAGATCATCGAAGTCTCCGGCGCCGATATCGAGGCCATCCAGCTCGATGGCAAGCCGCTGACCGAACTGCTGATGGCGCCGACCCGCATCTACGTCAAGCCGCTGCTCAAGCTGATCAAGGACACCGGCGCGGTAAAAGCCATGGCCCATATCACTGGCGGTGGCCTGCTCGACAATATCCCGCGCGTACTGCCGCAAGGCGCCCAGGCGGTGATCGATGTGGCCAGCTGGAACCGCCCGGCGGTCTTCGACTGGCTGCAGGAGAAAGGCAACGTCGACGAACACGAGATGCACCGCGTCCTCAACTGCGGTGTCGGCATGGTGATCTGCGTGGCCCAGGACCAGGTCGAAAGCGCCCTCGCCAACCTGCGCGCCTCCGGCGAAGCCCCGTGGGTCATCGGCAGCATCGCCCAGGCCGCCGAAGGCGCCGCCCAGGTTCAACTGAACAACCTGAAAGCCCACTGATGGCCGACTGCAATGTCGTGGTGCTGATCTCCGGCTCCGGCAGCAACCTGCAGGCGCTGATCGACAGCATCGCCCATGACGGCAATCCGGCCCGCATCGTCGCGGTGATTTCCAACCGCGCCGATGCCTACGGGCTGGAGCGGGCCAAGCAGGCCGGTATCGCCACCCGCGTGCTGGATCACAAGCAGTTCGACGGCCGTGAAGCGTTCGACGCCGCGCTGGTCGAAACCATCGACGGCTTCGATCCGCAACTGGTGGTACTCGCCGGCTTCATGCGCATCCTCACCGGCGGCTTCGTCCGCCACTACGAGGGACGCCTGCTGAACATCCATCCCTCGCTGCTGCCCAAGTACAAGGGCCTGCACACCCACCAGCGCGCGCTGGAGGCCGGTGACAGCGAGCATGGCTGCAGCGTGCACTTCGTCACCGAGGAACTCGATGGCGGCCCTCTGGTCGTACAGGCGGTAGTCCCGGTAGAGTCTGACGACACGCCGGAGTCACTGGCGCAACGGGTTCATGGCCAGGAGCACCACATCTATCCCCTGGCTATGCGCTGGTTCGCCGAAGGTCGCTTGCGCCTGGGCCAAACCGGCGCACAACTGGACGGCAAGGACCTGCCAGCCACCGGACACCTGATTCGCACATAGGAGATCACATGCCCCGCGCTCTGCTGATGTTGCTCGCCCTGCTGGCCCTGCCGGCACAGGCCCTGGAGATCAAGCCGTTCTCCGCCAGCTACACCGCCGACTGGAAGCAGGTACCGATCAGCGGCACCGCCGGCCGTAGCCTCAAGCAACTGGACAATGGCCGCTGGGAGCTGGATTTCGAAGCCTCCATGCTGGTCGCCAGCCTCAGCGAGAAAAGCACCTTCCGCGTGGAGAACGATGCCTTCCTGCCGCTGACCTATCGCTTCGACCGCAGCGGCCTGGGCAAAGGCAAGCAAATCGAGCTGGATTTCGACTGGACTGAAAAGCAGGTGATCGGCAACGACCGGGGCGATGCGGTGCGCGTACCGCTCAATCTCGGCCTGCAGGACAAGTCCACCTACCAGCTGGTCCTGCAGCACGATGTGGCCGCAGGCGAAAAAAGCATGAGCTACCAGGTGATCGACGGCGACGAGGTCGAAACCTACGACTTCCGTGTACTCGGCGAAGAGAACGTACGCACCAAAGCCGGCCTGCTCGCTGCGATCAAGGTCGAGCGCGTGCGCGATCCGACCCAGAGCAACCGCAAGACCGTGCTGTGGTTCGCCAAGGACTGGAACTACCTGCTGGTACGCCTGCACCAGGTCGAGAAGGACGGCAAGGAATACCAGATCATGCTCAAGGACGGCACAGTCGACGGCCGCACTGTCGAAGGCAAACGCGACTGAACGCAGATACCAACGGAAGCCGGGCGACGCCCGGCTTTTTCATGCCCGCAATTCGGCGCTAGGATAACTCTCTCCTCCCGGAGGGCCTTGCCATGAGTGACGCCTATCGCCCGCTGTCCTGCGACCTGTACGACTACCTGGAAATCGCCTGCATGCATCACTACCAGCTGCGCATCGAACTGGTCGGTGGCGGCGAGCTGACAGCCCAGGCCCTGACCACCCGTACCGAGAGCAGCAAGGAAGAGTTCTTTATCGTGCGCACCGAGAACGGCGAACAACCGCTACGCCTGGATCGCCTGCTGGCCATCACGCCACTCAACCACGGCGCCAGTTTCGGCCGGGTGCTGCTGGGCAATGCGCGCTGCTGAGCGCGCATGAAAAAGCCGGGCTTGGCCCGGCTTTTGTGCTTCACCACATCAGGTCGTCAGGCACCTGGTAGGCGGCATACGGATCATCCTCATCCGGCGCTTCGGTCGGCGTGTTGAGCAGCACGATGCGGCGCTCGTCACGCTCCTGGATCTTCAGCGCCGCTTCACGCGGGATCACCTCGTACCCACCACCATGACGGACAATGGCCAGCGAGCCACGGCTGAGCTTGTCGCGCATCAGGTTGTTCACCGACAGGCGCTTGACCTTCTTGTCGTCGACGAAGTTGTAGTAGTCCTCGGTGGTCAGCTTGGGCAGACGGGCGCTCTCGATCAGCTGCTTGATCTGAGCGGCGATGGCCTTCTGCTGTGCCTTCTCCTGCTGCTGGCGATTCAGCTCCTGATCCTTGGCAGCTTTCTCGGCCATGGCCTGCAGGGCGGCCTGCTTCTGCGAGTCATCCACCTCGGCCTGGCCCTTCTTTTCCAGGCGCTGCTGCTTCTGTTTCTGCTTGCCGGCCTGTTTAGCCTGCTTTTCATTGACCAGCCCGGCTTTCAGCAGCTGGTCACGGAGGGAAAGGCTCATCGGTACTCGCTCTCGTCGTCAGCAGCCCGGAGACTGCTTTTCCATCTTCTTGGCTTCGCCCCAGAGGGCATCCAGTTGTTCAAGGCTGCAATTCTCGATGGCTAGGCCGGCCTCGCGCAATGCCTGTTCGATATAACGGAAGCGTCGTTCGAACTTGCCATTGGCCGCGCGCAGGGCGGACTCCGGATCGACCTTGAGGTGCCGCGCCAGATTGGTGACGACGAACAGCAAATCGCCCACCTCCTCGGCAATCGCCTCAGGGTCGTTTTCGCTCATGGCCTCCAGCACCTCGTCCAGCTCCTCGCGCAGCTTGTCCACCACCGGCAGCGCCTCGGGCCAGTCGAAGCCTACCTGGGCCGCGCGTTTCTGTAGCTTCACCGCGCGGGACAACGCAGGCAGCGTGACGGGTACGTCATCGAGCAGGGACAGCTGCTCCGGCGCTGCGGCCTTTTCGGCGCGCTCCTCGGCCTTGATCTCTTCCCAGCGCTGCTTGATGGCGGCTTCTTCCAGGCGAGCCATATCCGGGGCGCCGTACAGATCGCCATCGGGAAACACATGGGGATGACGGCGCACCAGCTTGCGGGTGATGGCGTCGACCACCCTGGCGAAGTCGAAACGCCCCTCCTCACGCGCCAGCTGGCTGTAGTAGACGACCTGAAACAGCAGGTCACCCAGCTCGCCCGGCAGGTGGTCGAAGTCGCCCCGCTCGATGGCATCGGCCACCTCGTAGGCTTCCTCGAGGGTGTGCGGCACGATACTGGCGTAGTTCTGCTTGAGGTCCCACGGGCAGCCGTGTTGCGGATCACGCAGGCGGGCCATCAGGTAGAGCAGGTCGTCCAGGGTATAGATGTCTTTCATAGGCTCCAGCTTTCGCGTGGGAGCGGCTTCAGCCGCGAACAGCGGCGCTGAGATCATCGCGGCTGCAGCCACTCCCACGAACGCCCTTTGCGATATCTCACCTCAGCTGCCGTTGCGACTGCGACGCACCTCGATGATGTTGGGCAGCTGACTGATCCGCGCCAGCAAACGCGCCAGGGCGTCCAAGCCGGGAATTTCGACCGTCAGCAGCATGGAGGCGGTGTTGTCTTCCTTGTTCGAGTGGGTGTTCACCGCGAGCACATTGAGACGGTCGTTGAGCAGCACCTGGGAGACGTCACGCAGCAGACCGGAACGGTCGTAGGCCTTGATCACGATATCCACCGGATAGGTCTGCACCGGCACCGGGCCCCAGCTGACCTGGATGATACGCTCTGGCTCGCGGCCGGCCAGTTGCAGCACCGAGGCGCAATCCTGACGGTGAATGGACACGCCACGCCCCTGGGTGATGTAGCCGACGATGGGGTCGCCCGGTAGCGGCTGGCAGCAGCCAGCCATCTGCGTCAGCAGGTTGCCCACGCCCTCGATCTGGATATCGCCCCGCTTGCCCGGGCGCAGGCTCTGAGGCCGCCGCGGGATCAGCTCAAGCTGCTCGCTGCCGCGCTCCGGCTCCACCAGTTGCTGCGCCAGGTTGACCGCGTGGGCCAGGCGCAGGTCGCCGGCACCGAGGGCGGCATACATGTCCTCGGCGGTCTTCAGGTTGCACTTCTCGGCCAGCTTGGCGAAGTCCACCGAGGACAGCGCCAGGCGCGCCAAATCGCGCTCGAGCATGGCCTTGCCGGCGGCGACGTTCTGCTCGCGGTCCTGCAGCTTGAACCAGTGGACGATCTTGGCCCGCGAACGGCTGGTGGTGATGTAGCCGAGGTTGGGGTTGAGCCAGTCGCGGCTCGGCGCGCCCTGCTTGCTGGTGATGATTTCCACCTGCTCGCCGGTCTGCAGGCTGTAGGTCAGCGGCACGATGCGCCCGTTGACCTTGGCGCCGCGGCAGTTGTGGCCGATCTGGGTGTGCACGCGGTAGGCGAAGTCCAGCGGCGTGGCGCCCTTGGGCAGGTCGATGGCGTGGCCGTCCGGGGTGAACACGTAGACCCGGTCCGGCTCGATATCGACACGCAGCTGCTCGGCCAGGCCGCCGATATCGCCCAGTTCCTCGTGCCACTCGAGTACCTGGCGCAGCCAGGCCATCTTCTCTTCATAGTGGTCGGAACCACCCTTGACGTCGGTGCCCTTGTATTTCCAGTGGGCACACACGCCCAGCTCGGCTTCCTCGTGCATGGCGTGGGTGCGGATCTGCACTTCCAGCACCTTGCCGTCCGGGCCGATCACCGCCGTGTGCAGCGAGCGGTAACCATTCTCCTTGGGGTTGGCGATGTAGTCGTCGAACTCCTTGGGAATGTGCCTCCACAGGGTATGCACGATGCCGAGCGCGGTGTAGCAGTCGCGCACTTCCGGCACCAGCACGCGCACCGCGCGCACGTCATAGATCTGGCTGAACTGCAGGCCCTTGCGCTGCATCTTCCGCCAGATCGAATAGATATGTTTAGCCCGACCACTGATGTCCGGCTTGATGCCGGTGGCGGTGAGCTCGTCGCGCAGTTGCTGCATCACGTTGGCGATGTACTGCTCACGGTCCAGACGACGCTCGTGCAGCAACTTGGCGATCTGCTTGTACTGCTCAGGCTCCAGGTAGCGGAAGGACAAGTCCTCCAGCTCCCACTTGATATGACCGATGCCCAGGCGGTGAGCCAGCGGCGCGTAGATGTCGAACACCTCGCGAGCCACCCGATGGCGTTTCTCGTCATCCGCTTCCTTCACCGCGCGGATGGCGCAGGTGCGCTCGGCCAGTTTGATCAACGCCACACGTACGTCATCGACCATGGCCACCAGCATCTTGCGCAGGTTCTCCACCTGCGCCTGCGAGCCGAGCACCAGGGAGTCGCGCGGATTCAGCGAGGCGCTGATGGCCGCCATGCGCAGCACACCGTCGACCAGCTTGGCCACCACCGGGCCGAACCTGTCCTGTACCTCCTTGAGCGTGGTCTTGCCCTCGCGCACGGCGCGGTAGATCACCGCGGCCACCAGGCTGTCCTGATCCAGCTTGAGGTCGGCGAGGATCTCGGCGATCTCCAGGCCGGTCTGGAAGCTGGAGGCGCCCTCGACCCACAGGTTCTGCGCAGCGTTGGCCTGCTGTTCCACCTCACGGGCGAACTCGCAGGCCGCCTTGAGCGCCGCGCGATCCAGCGCCGGATCGACGCTGAGGGTGTGATCCAGCCAGGCCTCGAGGTTGATGCTGCCGTCGAGGTTGACGGGCTGGTGTGCTCTCACCTGTACCATCTTTCTGCCTTCCCTACGGCGGGCCGCAGCCCTGCCGGATGATCTCTGGCCTTCTATGGGCCAGTCGGATTAAGCGAGCGTCCTAGCTCGCCTCGAATAACGCCATCGCCTCCACATGTGCCGTCTGCGGGAACATGTCGAGAATCCCGGCCCGTTTCAACCGGTAACCCTGCGCCACCAGTTCGGCGGTATCGCGCGCCAAGGTTGCCGGGTTGCAGGACACATAGACCAGGCGCCGCGCACCCAGCCGATGAATCCCTTTGACCACCTCGAGCGCGCCGTCACGCGGCGGGTCGAGCAATATCGCGTCGAAGCCCCGGGATGCCCAGTGTGCCTCGGCCAGCGGCTTCGACAGATCGGCCTGGAAAAAGTGCGCATTGCCCAGACCATTATCCTCGGCGTTGGCCTGTGCCCGCTGCACCATGACCTCGACGCCCTCCACCGCCACCACTTCGGCCACCGTCTGCGCCAACGGCAGGGCGAAATTGCCCAGGCCGCAGAACAGATCCAGGACCCGCTCACCAGTGTGCGGCGCCATCCAGTCTAGCGCCTGTTCGACCATGGCCTGATTGACCTGCCCGTTGACCTGCACGAAATCCCCCGGCCGGTATTGCAGCTCCAGGTTCCAGGGCTCCAGGCGATAACCCAGTCTTTGCCCCTGCTGGTCGGCCTCCGGCTCACCACTCCCCTGCAGCCACAGCTGGGCGGCGTGCTCGCTGCAAAAGGCGCGCAGGCGCAGCAGATCGGCCTCGCCCAGCGACGCCGTATGGCGTACGAGCATGGCGGACCGGGTGCCGTGAAACAGTTCGACATGACCGATGGCCTGGGGCTTGTCCAAACCACGCAGCTGCGCCGGTAACGCGCGCAACAGTGTTTGCAAGGGCTGTACCAGTACCGGGCAGTCGCCAATAGCAACAATGTCCTGGCTGGAGGCGGCGCGGAAGCCAACGTCCAGATGCTTGTTCTTGACGTCCCAGCGCACGGCGATACGAGCGCGGCGGCGATAGGCGAATTCGGAACCGACCAGCGGCGCCGCCCATTCGTCGGGCTGCACACCGGCAACCCGCTGCAACTGCTCGGTCAGGCTGCGCTGTTTCAGGGCGAGCTGCTCGCCATGGGGCAGGTGCTGCAGGGTGCAACCGCCGCACTGGCCGGCATGGGCACAAGGCGGCTGACGGCGTTGTTCGACGGCGCGCAGCACGCGCTCGGTGCGCGCCTCCACGACCTGGGCGCGAGTAGCCAGTACGCGGGCCTCGACCTCTTCACCGGGCAACGCGCCAGCCACGAACCAGCTACGTCCATCGACGAAACCGATACCGCGGCCATCGTTAGCCAGGCGCTCGATGTCGAGCTTCTGCTTCTTGCCCACCGGCACCTGCGCCTTGCGTTCGCCACCACTGGGCTGGAAACGCAAACCGCCGCTGCGCTTGGCCATCTTCATTACCTATTTATCAGAGGGCGGCGGCTGCCATCCCGTACTTCATTATTGCTGCGGATCTTCGTAGACACCGGTAGACAGGTAGCGATCGCCACGGTCGCAGATGATCGCCACCAGCACCGCGTTCTCCACCTGCTGCGACAGCCGCAGCATGCCGGCCACCGAGCCACCCGAGGACACACCACAGAAGATGCCTTCCTCGCGCGCCAGGCGACGCATGACGTGCTCGGCCTCGGCCTGGGACATATCCATCACCTGGTCGACACGCTCGGCCTGGTAGATCTTCGGCAGGTATTCCTCCGGCCAGCGGCGGATACCCGGAATGGCCGAGCCTTCCTGTGGCTGCAGGCCGACGATCTGGATTGCCGGGTTCTGTTCCTTGAGGTAACGCGAGGTACCCATGATGGTGCCGGTGGTGCCCATCGAGCTGATGAAGTGGGTGATGCGCCCGCCGGTCTGCTGCCAGATTTCCGGGCCGGTGCCGTGATAGTGCGCCTCGGGGTTGTCGCCGTTGGCAAACTGGTCGAGCACCTTGCCCTTGCCCTCGGCCTGCATCTGCAGCGCCAGATCACGGGCGCCCTCCATGCCCTGCTCCTTGCTCACCAGGATCAGCTCGGCGCCGTAGGCGGTCATCGCCCACTTGCGTTCGGCGGTGGAGTTGTCCGGCATGATCAGGATCATCCGGTAGCCCTTGATCGCCGCTGCCATCGCCAGGGCGATGCCGGTGTTGCCACTGGTGGCCTCGATCAGGGTGTCGCCGGGCTGGATGTCCCCACGCAGTTCGGCACGGGTGATCATCGACAGTGCCGGGCGATCCTTCACCGAACCGGCCGGGTTGTTGCCCTCCAGCTTTACCAACAGGGTGTTGCTGGTGTTGCCGGGCAGGCGTTGCAGGCGAACCAGCGGGGTATTGCCGATGCAGTCGGCGATGGTGGGGAACTGCAAGGTCATGGCAAGGCGGCCATCCGTTCATCAAACAGGGCCGCCATGATACCGGCAAACCGCCGTCGACCATATCGGCACGGACACGCCGCTCAGCGGCGCCAACGTTCAGGCCACAGCCCGGCAACACCTGCCTCCACTGCTCCCCCAGCTCGCCGGCTGGGCATAGATAGTTTTTGCAGCCCCCGCACCCTACTGGCCAACCCGCCTCGATCAACACCAGAACCGTCACCGGCAGGCAGGCGTAAAGGGGCACGCAACGGCGAGCGCACCACACACCACTGCAGCTTCCCACTCGACTAATCGCTAAACTGCAGGCAACACCCGCAATGGAGAGTGCTGTGTTCAAGGATCTCGGCATCAAGGGCCGCGTGCTGCTGCTCACCCTGCTTCCCACCAGCCTGCTGGCACTGGTGCTTGGCGGCTACTTTACCTGGGTACAGCTGGCTGACCTGAATCACCAGCTGCAGGAGCGCGGCGAGCTGGCGGTACGCCATCTGGCCTCACTGGCGGCCCCTGCCCTGGCACGCAACGACGCCTCGCAGCTGGTGCGCCTGGCCAACGAGGCGCTGAACCAGCCAGACGTGCGTGCCGTCGGCTTTCTCTCGGCCAACCGCCAGCGCCTGGCCCAGGCCGGCCCGGACATGCTCAGCCCGCCGCCCCAGGCCACCGTGGAGCCGCTGACCAGCAGTAGCCTCGATGACACCACGCGCTTCCTGATGCCGGTCTTCGGTCGCCACCAGAGCCTGCCCGACACGGATCAGGCCGCCGGCGCCGACCGCCTACTGGGCTGGGTCGAGCTGGAGCTGTCGCATCATCGAACCCTGCTGCAGGGCTACCGCAACCTGCTGGTCAGCCTGCTGCTGATCCTCGCCGGCCTGACCATCACCGCCCTGCTCGCCCTGCGCCTGAGCCGCGCCATCAGCGACCCACTGCGCAGCATCCAGCAAGGCGTCAATCTATTGAAGGATGGCCAGCTGGAAACTCGTCTACCGGCCCTGGGCGACCACGAACTGGACGCCCTGGCCGCTGGCATCAACCGCATGGCCGAATCCCTGCAGAACGCCCAGGAAGAACTGCAGCACAGCATCGATCAGGCCACCGAGGACGTTCGCCAGAACCTGGAGACCATCGAAATCCAGAACATCGAGCTGGACATGGCGCGCAAGGAAGCCCTGGAGGCCAGCCGTATCAAGTCCGAGTTTCTGGCCAACATGAGCCACGAGATCCGCACCCCGCTCAACGGCATCATCGGCTTCACCGGTCTGTTGCAGAAGAGCGAGCTGACCTCGCGCCAGCGCGACTACCTGGGCACCATCGAGAACTCGGCGGAAAGCCTGCTGGGCATCATCAACGAGGTGCTCGACTTCTCCAAGATCGAGGCCGGCAAACTCATCCTGGAAAGCATCCCGTTCAACCTGCGCGACCTGATCCAGGATTGCCTGACCATCCTCGCCCCGGCCGCCCACGACAAACAGCTGGAGCTGGTCAGCCTGATCTACCGCGACACCCCGCTGAGCCTGCAGGGCGACCCGCTGCGCCTGCGCCAGGTGCTGACCAACCTGGTCAGCAATGCCATCAAGTTCACCCACGCAGGCAGCATCGTGGTGCGCGCCATGGTCGAGGACGAAAGTGCCGACCGCGCCCAGCTGCGCATCAGCGTGCAGGACACCGGCGTCGGCCTCTCCGACGAAGACCTGCGCGCGCTGTTCCAGGCCTTTAGTCAGGCCGACAACTCGCTGAGCCGCCAGGCCGGCGGCACCGGGCTCGGCCTGGTGATCTCCAAACGCCTGATCGAACAGATGGGCGGCGAGATCGGTGTCGACAGCACCCCGGACAGCGGCTCGGAGTTCTGGATCAGCCTGAGCCTGCCCAAGGCCCGTGACGATGGCGAAGATCTGCCCCGCGCCCCGCTGATGAACCGCCGCATTGCCCTGCTGGAGCCCCATGAACTGACCCGCCAGGCCCTGCGTCATCAGCTCGAAGACTGCGAACTGAAAGTGCTCGAATGCGCCGATCTCGAACAATTGCTGGAGCAGGTCAGCCAGGCCCGTCACACCGAGGCGATAGAGCTGGCAGTGATCTCCGCCAGCCTGGCGGAACTCCCCCCCCAACAGCTGGCGCCACGCCTGTGGGATCTCGAACGCCTGGGCTGCAAGGCCCTGGTGCTCTGCCCCACCACCGAGCAGGCGAGCTACCACGAAGCCTTACCGGGTAGTCATCTGCAACTGCAGGCCAAACCGGCCTGCACGCGCAAGTTGCTGCGCGGCCTTGCCGAGTTGCTCGGCCCGCGCCAGCCAACTGCCCAGTCCCAAGCCATACCGCCCAGCCGCGCACCGCAGATTCTCTGTGTCGACGACAACCCGGCCAACCTGCTGCTGGTCCGGACCCTGCTCGACGACCTGGGCGCCGAAGTACTGGCCGTCGACAGCGGCCAGGCGGCGGTCGACGCCGTCCAGCAGCAAGCCTTCGATCTGGTGTTCATGGACGTGCAGATGCCAGGCATGGACGGTCGCCAGGCCACCGAGGCGATTCGCCGCTGGGAACAGGAGCGCGAGCGCAGTCCGTTGCCGATCGTAGCCCTGACCGCCCATGCCCTGGCCAATGAAAAGCGCGCCCTGCTGCAAAGCGGCATGGATGACTACCTGACCAAACCGATCAACGAGCGCCAACTGGCCCAGGTGGTACTCAAGTGGACCGGTCTGCCGCTGCGCGACCAGCAACGTCCGGCTCGCCCCGTCCAGCCCATCAGCAGCAGCCTGCAGGTACTCGATCCCGAGGAAGGCCTGCGTTTGGCAGCCGGCAAGGCTGACCTGGCCGCCGACATGCTGAGCATGCTGCTGGCTGGTCTGCCGGCCGATCGCCAGGCCATCCGCCAGGCTCGGGAAAGCGGCGAGCGCAACGCCCTGATCGAGCGCGTGCACCGCCTGCACGGTGCTACCCGTTACTGTGGCGTGCCGCAGTTGCGGGCTGCCTGCCAGCGCAGCGAGACCCTGCTCAAGCAGGAAGATCCCGATGCCGCGGCGGCTCTCGACGAGCTGGACGCCGCCATCGCTCGTCTGGCCGAGCAGGCCTTGGTCGACGCCTGAAGGAGCCCCCATGCGCATCGTCCTGTTCAGCAGCAAGCCCTACGACCGCAGCAGCTTCCTCGCTCACCCCCTGGCTGAGGGCTGGCAACTGGAGTTTCAGGAGTGCCTGCTGCGCTACGACTCCGCCGCTCTGGCCGAAGGGGCCGAGGTAGTCTGCGCCTTTATCAACGACGACCTCTCCGCCCCCGTACTGGAGCGCCTGGCCGCCGCTGGCACGCGCCTGATCGCCCTGCGCTCGGCCGGCTACAACCACGTCGACCTGCAGGCCGCCGAACGCCTGGGTTTGTGCGTGGTACGCGTCCCCGCCTACTCGCCCTATGCCGTGGCCGAGCACGCCGTGGCGCTGATCCTGGCCCTCAACCGGCGCATCCACCGCGCCTTCAACCGTACCCGCGAAGGCGACTTCAGCCTGCACGGGCTGACCGGTTTCGACCTGCATGGCAAGATCGTCGGGATCATCGGCTGCGGGCAGATCGGCCAGGCCTTCGCCCGCATCATGACCGGCTTCGGCTGCCAGTTACGGGTATACGATCCGTACCCCCTGGGCGAGCTGCCAGGACTGACCATCCATCAGGTGCTCCTGGAGCAGTTGGTGAGCGAAAGCGACATCATCAGCCTGCACTGCCCCCTGAACGACGGCAGCCGCCACCTCATCAACACCCAGCGCCTGGCGCAGATGAAACGCGGCGCCATGCTGATCAACACCGGGCGCGGTGCCCTGGTCGATACGCCGGCGCTGATCGGCGCCCTGAAAAGCGGCCAGCTTGGCTACCTGGGCCTGGACGTCTATGAAGAGGAAGCCGAGCTGTTCTTCGAGGATCGCTCCGACCTGCCGCTGCAGGACGACGTACTGGCCCGCCTGCTGACCTTCCCCAATGTCATCGTCACCGCCCACCAGGCCTTCCTCACCCGGGAAGCCCTGGCTGCCATTGCCGCCACCACACTGAGCAACGTCGCCGCCTGGCTCGCCGGCACGCCGAGCTATCGGGTGAGCAGCAACGCGTGATAGCATCGCCGCCAACTCAGGAGGCTTCATGACCACCCACGATTTCCGCTACTCCCTGCTTAGCCCGCAGCACACCCTCACCGAATGCCGCGCCCTGGCTCCCGGTCGCTATCAGGTCACCGGCAACGGTGGCGCCATCCAGGCTGGCGACACCCTGTTGGTCACTCTCAAGGGCAGCCGCGACCTGTCGATGAGCCTGGCGGTGGAAAAAGTCCGCCACCTGATCAACCCACCAGGACAGTGGATGGCCGTGGCCAGCGGCCCGGCCTTCCGCGAGCTGGCCATCCTCAATTGGCAAGTGGCCTGCGATGGCTGCGACCAACGCATCGAACTGGAATTCGCCGCCGACGCCAGTCTGGGCGAAAAAGCCTACCCAGCCGCCGCCGAAGCCCGCCTGCAAGAGCTAGGCTGGGCAAGTCAGCGCGGCCAACACCTCTGCCCCGCGTGCAAGGAGCAAAGCGCATGAAACACCCCCTGATCGCCACCCTGCTACTGGCCGGCCTGAGCGCCTGCGCCAGCGGCCCGCAACTTGAAAGCGACAAGGCCTACCGAGTGGAATGGATCGGCGAGCGACCGTTGATCGACCGCAGCCACCTGACCATCACCCTCGGCGCGGACGGCCGTGCCTATGGTAGCGCCGGCTGCAACCACTGGTTCGCCGGCTACCAGCGCGACGGCGACACACTAAGGTTCGAGCAGGCCGGATCTACCCGCAAGATGTGCCCACCAGCGTTGATGGAGCAGGAGCAGCGCTTCCTCCAAGCCCTCGGCCAGGTACAGCGCTGGGACTTCTCCGCCACCGGCCAACTGCAACTCTGGCCCGCCAGCGGCAAACCGATCCGCCTGTGGCCGGAAGAAGGCTGAGAATCCCGCGTAACCACAAGCTGGGCTGAGCAAGGCGAAGCCCCGCGCGCAGAACAGCAGTAGCCCGCATGCAATCCGGGAAAGCCGGCAACCCGCCGATTACATCCGCGCTACTGCCCTACTCGAACAGCACCAACTGCTCCTGCCGGCCGCGCAGATCGAGCAGGCGAACCCCCACGCCCAGCAGCCGCACCGGCTTGTTGCCGCGCGCAAAGGCGGCGCTCAACAGCCGCCGATAGCTGTCCAGTTCACGACTGGCGCCGGCCTGTTCCAGGGTGGTCTGACTGAAGTCGTGGAACTTCACTTTGACGAACGGTTTGTCCGGCCGGTAGCTGCTATCCAGTCGCGACAGCCGTCCATTGAGCTCTTCCAGCAGCGTCGGGAGCTGTTCCAGGCAGGCCGCCAAATCCGGCAGATCCTGGTCGAATGTGTTCTCAACGCTCAGCGACTGGCGCCGGCTGTTGACCTGCACGGGACGCTCGTCCACGCCCCTTGCCAGACTCCACAGGCGCTCACCGAAACTGCCGAACTCGCGGGCCAGGGCCAGCTTGCTCCAATCCCGCAGATCCAGACAGGTGCCTATGCCCAGGCGCCCCAATTTGTCCGCGGTGACCTTGCCCACACCATGCAGCTTGCTCACGGGGAGCTCGGCGACGAACGCCTCGACCTGCTCCGGGGTGATCACGAACAGCCCATTGGGTTTGCGCCAGTCGCTGGCGATCTTGGCCAGGAATTTGTTTGGTGCCACCCCGGCGGACACGGTGATATGCAGCTCCTGCGACACCCGCCGGCGGATCTCCTGGGCAATGCGTGTAGCACTACCGGCGAAATGCGGGCTGGCGGAAACATCCAGATAGGCCTCGTCCAGCGATAGAGGCTCAATGATCTCGGTGTAATCGCGGAAGATTGCGTGAATATCCCGGGAGGCCGCCTTGTAGGCATCGAACCTCGGCCTGACCACCAGCAGATCCGGGCAGAGCTTAAGCGCCTGCCCGGTGGGCATCGCCGAACGCACCCCCCAGGCCCGCGCCTCGTAGTTGCAGGTGGCGATCACCCCACGCCGGTCTGCCGCCCCGCCAACCGCCAGCGGCTTGCCGGCCAGGCGCGGATCGTCGCGCATTTCGATGGCGGCGTAAAAACAGTCGCAGTCGATGTGGATGATCTTGCGCACGAATGCCGCAAAGCCCCGTGTGGCATGCCCTGAAAGCCTGGAGTCTATCACCCGCCACGCGCTAAGCATCTGAACGAAAAACACTTTTTCTGAAAAACCGGTTGACATGAAGTCGTTCGACAGTAGAATGGCGGCCGCGGGATGGAGCAGTCTGGTAGCTCGTCGGGCTCATAACCCGAAGGTCGTCGGTTCAAATCCGGCTCCCGCAACCAGCTACCAAAAGGCCACTCAACTGAGTGGCCTTTTTCTTTGCCTGCGATTTAACGTTTTGATTAAAAAGCAGAAATTGATTGACACAGCCTTCCAAATACATAGAATGGCGGCCGCGGGATGGAGCAGTCTGGTAGCTCGTCGGGCTCATAACCCGAAGGTCGTCGGTTCAAATCCGGCTCCCGCAACCAGCTACCAAACGCCCTGATCAGACAACTGATCGGGGCGTTTTCTTTTGCGTCGAGAAAAGTGTCCTCAGCCTTTCTTAAGAAAGGCTGCCTATGCTGCACACATCAAAGCCACCCTCGAGGACGCAGCATGAGCTGGAAGAATACCGAACACCGCTATGGCAGCCTGTCCATTGCCCTGCACTGGCTGATGCTGGTACTGATCGTCGCCGTGTACTGCACCATGGAATTCCGCAGCCTCTTCCCGAAGGGCAGTGACGGACGCACCTTGATGGTACAAGCCCACTTCATGTTTGGCCTGACCGTCTTTGCCCTGGTCTGGCTGCGTCTTCTGGCCCGCGTGATCGCGCCCACACCGCAGATAGTGCCGGCTGTACCGCTGTGGCAAGCCATCCCGGCCAAGCTCATGCACCTGGCGCTGTATGCACTGATGATCGGTCTACCCCTGGCCGGCTGGCTGATCCTCAGTGCCAAGGGCAAGCCCATTCCTTTCTATGGTCTGGAACTGCCGGCATTGATCGGCAAGAACCCCGACCTGGCCGAGCAGATCGAGCACTGGCACGTACTGATCGCCGAAGCCGGCTACTGGCTGATCGGCCTGCATGCGGCGGCAGCGCTGTTCCACCACTACATCAGCCGTGACAACACCCTGACCCGCATGCTGCCGCGTCGCTCCTAAGCGCAATGCCGAGCGGCAGCCACTGGCCAGCCGCTCAATCCGCTACCATGCGCGGACAGCCCGTCATGCGTATCCCTATGTCGTACTCCGTCAATCCCATCGGTTTCATGCGCTCCTGCTTCAAGGAGAAATTCGCCATTCCCCGCCAGCCGCAGCTGGCTCCTGCCGCCCGCGGCGTATTGGAGCTGGTTGCACCCTTTGACCGGGCGGAGGCAGTACAAGGGCTGGAGCAGGTCAGCCATGTCTGGCTGCTGTTTCTCTTCCACCAGGCGCTGGAGGACAAGCCGCGCCTCAAGGTGCGTCCGCCGCGCCTGGGCGGCAATGCCTCGCTGGGGGTGTTCGCCAGCCGGGCCACCCATCGCCCGAACGGCATCGGCCAGTCGGTGGTGAAGCTGGAGCGCGTCGAGCCGGGCCGCCTGTGGTTATCCGGCATCGACTTGCTGGACGGCACCCCGGTGCTGGATATCAAGCCCTACGTACCCTACGCCGACTACGTTGCCACCGCGCACAACGCCATTGCCGACAGCGCCCCTCCGCTGGTCGCGGTGAGCTGGGACGATACGGCGCTGCAACAAGCGCAGCAGCACGCCCAGCGTCTGGGCGAGCCACTGGTCGAGCTGATCGAGCAGTGTCTGGCTCAGGACCCGCGCCCGGCCTACCAGCAGCCAGAGCCGCAGCGACGCTACGGCGTGCAGCTATGGGATGTGCAGGTGCGCTGGCACTATCCGACGCCGGAGCAGATTCACATCCTGGAAGTCGCCCCGGCCTGAGCCACTAGCGCCGCTCGCGACCGACAAACGCCTGCAGTTCGGGATAGAAGGCACGAAAATCCTCACCCAGCGGTTCGTATAGCGACTCCAGCTCGGCCATGGCGCCGTCCAGCAACGCGGGGCGCGACAGGCGCCGCCCCATGCCGAGCAAGACCTGCTCCAGCACGGCGAAGTCCCGATAACTGCCCAGCCAGTCCTGCGCCGCCATGCGCGGGGCAATGAAGGCCAGGCGCTGCGGCAGATCCGGCTGTACCGTCAGCAGCCGATAGACCCGCTCGGTGAACAGCGACAGCGGCTCGTGCGCGTAATCCGCCCAGTCCCGCGCCAGGCAGTGGTCGAAGAACAGATCCAGCAGAATCCCCGATGTGCGCCGGCGCTCACGGGGAAAGCGCGCCCGCGCGCGTTCGACCAGAGGATGTTGATCGGTAAAGGCATCGATGCGCCGGTGCAGACGAATTGCCGCCTCGACCTGCGCCGGGAAGCGCCCGTCCAGGCGCCCTTTGACGAAATCGCCATACAGGCTGCCGAGCAGCTGCGCCGGTGCAGGGCCGCCCAGGTGCAGGTGGGCCAGGTAGTTCACGCCGCCCCCTGGCGCCAGGCCCTGGGCGTGACGCCCAGCCAGCGACGGAAGATGCGACTGAAATTGCTGCTGTCCTGATAGCCGACCCGCTCAGCAATCGCCTCCACGCTCATGGGGGTGTTCTGCAGCAACCAGCAGGCCAGCTCCTGGCGCACCTCGTCGAGCAGTTGCTGGTAGTGCACGCCCTCCTCGCGCAAACGGCGGATCAGGGTGCGTTCCGACAGATTGAGCTCACCGGCCAGCTGCTCCAGGGTCGGATAACGGCCCTCGCACGCCAGCAGACGCAGCTGTACCCGCCGCGTCCATTCGCCACCGCGCTGCGCACCCTGCAGTAATTGTTCGCAATCGCGCAGCGCCGTACGCGCGGCCAGCGGATCGGCACTCAGGCTGGGGCGATCCAGCCACTGCAGTGGCAGGCTGACGCCATAGGCGGGCGCGGCGAAGGTCACCTGCCCCAGACGTTCACGGTAGCGCTCGGCCCAGGGCGGCTCGGCGAAGGGAAAGCTGAATTCCAGCTCCGCCAGCGCCAGCCCACCGCATACGGCATCCAGCAGACGCAGCGCGGTGCCGGCCATGGTAGCCAGGATGTGTTCGCGGGCATCGCCCAGATCGAACGCCTCATCACCGGTCATGCAGTAGCGCCCGTCCCGCGCCTGCCCGGTCAGGCGTATTCCGCTCATGCGCAACACACTGAAGCGCTCGACCACCTGCAGCACCCCGCGCAAATCAGCGCAGGCCACCGCCGCGTAGCCCACCGGACCATGGGCCGAGACCTGGGTGGCGCAGCCGATCTCCAAGCCCAGCCAAGGGCAGTCGGTCAGCTGAATGGCGCGCCGGATCAGGCGCTGTATCTGGGCAAAGCACAGGCTGCGGTTGTCGCCGTGCAGCTGCGACCAGTCCAGCCCGGTGCCGGCAAGAATCTGCTCAGGGGTGAAACCGCGCTGCTGCAACGCGGCGCACAGCATGCGCGCGTAGATCGGGTGCAGGCAGGGTTGCAGGGAATCTTCGGTCGAGGGCATGGCAGCCTCCGCATCCAGCAAGGCTGTCACCATAAGACGATTTATTGCCCACCTCAACGGTTACCACACCCGCCGAGGCGGCGCATGCTGGCATCAGGTCGAAGAACCGAGGAGAGAACAACAATGGATGCCCAAGCTGCTGCCCTGCCCTACCGTGATCGCAAACGCCCGCTGTGGCTGCTGTCACTGTTCGTCCCCACGCTGGGTCTGGTCGGCCCGGCGTTATACCTGCTGGTGTCGCCCAATGAACTGTGGCTGTGGCTGTCGCCGCTGTTCTTCTACTTCGGCATTCCGCTGCTCGATGCGCTGATCGGCGAGGACCCGAGCAACCCGCCAGAGTCCGAAGTGCCGCAGCTGGAGGCCGATCCCTACTACCGCTGGATCACCTACCTGCTGGTTCCGGTGCTGTGGCTGTCGTTCATCGCGGTGGTCACGTTCGTTGCCAGCCAGCCACTGAGCTGGAGCGGCGTGCTGGCGATGATCATCAATACCGGCGGCGGCCTGGGCTTCGCCATCAACCTCGGCCATGAGATGGGCCACAAGAAGCCGCCACTGGAGCGCTGGCTGGGCAAGCTGGCGCTGGCCCTGAGCTGCTATGGGCACTTCTACATCGAACACAACCGCGGCCACCACCGCGACGTCGCCACCCCTGAAGACAGCGCCTCATCGCGCATGGGTGAATCCATCTACCGCTTCGCCCTGCGCGAGCTGCCGGGCGGCCTGCTGCGCGCCTGGCACCTGGAGAAGGAACGTCTGGCCCGCTGCGGCAAAAGTCCCTGGTCGCTGCGCAACGAGATCCTGCAAACCGCGCTGATCAGCCTGGGTCTGTACGGCGGTCTGGTGCTGGCCCTGGGCATCGGCATTCTGCCCTTCCTGCTGCTCAGTGCTTTCTGGGGCGCCTTCCAGCTGACCTCGGCCAACTACCTGGAACACTACGGCCTGCTGCGGCGCCGCCTGGACAGCGGGCGCTACGAGGTGTGCCAGCCCCATCACTCCTGGAACAGCAATCACCTGTTCTCAAACTGGGCGCTGTTCCACCTGCAGCGTCACTCTGATCATCACGCCCATCCCACCCGGCGTTACCAGTCGCTGCGCAATTTCCCCGACCTGCCGCGCCTGCCCAGCGGCTACTTCGGCATGTACTTGGTGGCCTATGTGCCGCCACTGTGGTTCCACCTGATGAATCCCCGGCTGATCAGCGCCGTGGACGGCGACGTCACGCGCATCAACTTCCAGCCCGGCCTGCGCGCGCCGCTCATGCGCCGCTACGGCCTGCAGGAGCAGCTGGCATGAGCCGCTACCAGTGCCCGGAGTGCGGTTACTGCTACGACGAAGCGGCAGGCGAACCCCACGAAGGCCATCCGCCGGACACGCGCTGGGAAGCGCTGCCCGAGGACTTCGTCTGCCCGGACTGTGCCGTACGGGCCAAGGCCGACTTCGTCGCGCTGCCCGACTGAGGCGGCCTTCGCTCACTCCCGCCCAGGGAAACATCACCTCCGTCGATGATCGGTATCGGCACAAACGATCTGCATATCGGGCAAACCCGATATAGAGTTCGCCTCAACCCGATACACGACCCGCGGCCATGAACGACCTCGACGACATCATCAAGGCCCTCGCCCATCCCGTGCGGCGCGAGATTCTGCAGTGGCTGAAGGAGCCGGAAAAGCACTTCGCCGACCAGGACCACCCGCTGGAACTCGGCGTCTGCGCTGGCAAGTTCGAGCGCTGCGGCCTGTCGCAGTCGAGTGTTTCCGCGCACCTGGCCACCCTGCAGCGCGCCGGCCTGGTGACCTGCCGCAAGGTCGGTCAGTGGAGCTTCTACAAACGCAACGAGGACGCCATCCAGGCCTTCCTGCACGACCTCGACGCCCAACTCTAAGAACGACCTGCTGCGGCAGGACAACTTACCCGAATCACTCAGGAGCCGGCCCGATGCCGTTACCGCTTCTCGTCCTCGCGCTGTCCGCGTTTGCCATCGGCACCACGGAATTCGTCATCATGGGCCTGCTGCCCGAAGTCGCCGCCGACCTCGGCGTGACCATCCCCGGCGCCGGCTGGCTGGTCACCGGCTACGCACTGGGCGTGGCCCTCGGCGCGCCGTTCATGGCCCTGGTCACGGCCAACTGGCCACGCAAGCTGGCACTGCTGGTACTGATGGCGATCTTCGTGCTGGGCAACCTGCTGTGCGCCACCGCCGCCGACTATGAACTGCTGATGTTCGCCCGTGTCGTCACCGCCCTGTGCCACGGTGCCTTCTTCGGCATCGGCTCGGTGGTTGCCGCCAGCCTGGTGCCGGAGAACCGCCGCGCCTCGGCCGTGGCCCTGATGTTCACCGGCCTGACCCTGGCCAACGTGCTCGGCGTGCCACTGGGCACCGCGCTCGGCCAATACGCCGGCTGGCGCGCCACCTTCTGGGCGGTGACCGGCATCGGCCTGCTGGCCTTCGCCGGCCTGTTCTGGGCGCTGCCCAAACCACGCGAACAGCATCGCAGCGACATACGCAGCGAGCTGCGCGCCCTGCGCGGCAGCGGCCTGTGGCTGGCGCTGCTGACCACGGTGCTGTTCTCCGCCACCATGTTCGCCCTGTTTACCTACATCGCCCCGCTGCTGGGCGACGTCACCGGCGTATCGCCGCGCGGCATCACCTGGACGCTGCTGCTGATCGGCCTGGGCCTGACCCTCGGCAACGTCATCGGCGGGCGCCTGGCCGACCGCAACCTGGCCGCCGCCCTGGTCGGCGTGCTGCTGGCGCTGGCTATCTTCAGCGCCCTAGTGCGCTGGAGCAGCCCGCACCTGATTCCCCTGGAACTCAACCTGCTGCTGTGGGCCATGGCTGCCTTCGCCGCCGTGCCGGCACTGCAGATCAATGTAATGAATTTCGGCCACAGCGCTCCAAACCTGGTCGCCACCCTGAATATCGGCGCCTTCAACCTGGGCAATGCCCTTGGTGCCTGGGTGGGCGGCGTAGTGATCGCCCAGGGCCTGGGCCTGACGGCCGTGCCCATCGCTGCTGCCGCGCTTGGCGCCGCCGCGCTGATCGTCGCTTTGCTCAACCTTTCCCGCAGCGGCGACAACCTCGCCAATGCCGTGTTTGACTGACCCGGAGGCTTCACCATGACTACCCTGTTCGACCCCATCAAGATCGGCAGCCTGGAGCTGCCCAACCGCATCATCATGGCCCCGCTGACCCGCTGCCGCGCCGACGAAGGTCGCGTGCCCAACGCGCTGATGGCCGAGTACTACGTGCAGCGTGCCAGCGCCGGCCTGATTCTCAGCGAGGCCACCTCGGTCACGCCGATGGGTGTCGGCTACCCGGACACCCCCGGCATCTGGTCCGAAGATCAGGTGCGCGGCTGGCTCAACGTCACCCGTGCCGTCCATGCCAATGGCGGGCGCATCTTCCTGCAGCTGTGGCACGTCGGCCGGGTGTCCGACCCGGTTTACCTGAACGGTGAACTGCCGGTCGCCCCCAGCGCGATCAAGCCAGCCGGACACGTCAGCCTGATCCGACCGATGAAGGAGTTCGTCACCCCCCGCGCCCTGGAAACCGAGGAAATCGCCGACATCGTCGAGGCTTATCGCCACGGTGCCGAAAACGCCAAGGCCGCCGGCTTCGACGGTGTCGAGATCCACGGTGCCAACGGCTACCTGCTCGACCAGTTCCTGCAAAGCAGTACCAACCAGCGCACTGACCAGTACGGCGGCTCGGTGGAGAACCGCGCACGCCTGCTGCTGGAAGTCACCGATGCCGTGGTCGGCGTCTGGGGCGCGGACCGAGTTGGCGTGCACCTGGCGCCACGCCAGGACGCCCACGACATGGGCGACGCCAACCCGCGCGAGACCTTCGGTTACGTGGCCCGCGAACTGGGCAAGCGCGGCATCGCCTTCATCTGCACCCGTGAAAAGCAAGGCGAGGACAGCCTGACGCCGTTCATCAAGGAACAGTTCGGCGGCCTGGTGATCGCCAACGAGCGTTTCACCAAGGAGCAGGCCAACGCCTGGCTGAGTGAAGGCAAGGCCGATGCCGTGGCCTTCGGCATCCCCTTCATCGCCAACCCGGATCTGCCTGCACGCCTGGCCCAGGATGCACCGCTCAACGAGCCACGTCCCGAGCTGTTCTACGCTCAGGGCCCGGTCGGCTATATCGACTACCCACGCCTGTAATAGGCCACGGCCGGTGCACCGCACCGGCCCACAGCCCACTCAAGGAAAGACCAATGCAGAACATTCTGATCACCGGTGCCTCCCGCGGCATCGGCCTGGGTCTGGCGCAGGCCTACCTGAACAGTGGCGCACGCGTGCACGCCGTCGTGCGCAACGCCGACTCGCCGGCGCTGCGCCAATTGCAGCAGACCCATCACGATCGGCTGCACCTGATCGCCTGCGACCTCAACCACGATGACGCAGCCGCACAGATCACCCAAGCGCTGAACGGGCAGTCCCTGGATATCGCCATCTTCAATGCCGGGATCATGGGCCCCAGCCATCAGGACGTGGCCCGGGCCAGCCCCAGCGAAATCGCCGAGCTGTTCCTCTGCAACGCCATCGCCCCGCTGCGCCTGGCCCGACAGCTGGCCGCGCAGGTCGTCGAGGGCGGCGTGCTCGCCTTCATGAGTTCGCAGATGGGCAGCGTGCAGCTCGCCCGCGCCAGCGATATGCCGCTGTATGGTGCCAGCAAGGCTGCGCTCAACAGCCTGCTGCGCAGCTGGAGTGAAGCCGAGGACCGCCCCGCCGCCAGCCTGCTGGCCCTGCATCCGGGCTGGGTGCGCACCGACATGGGCGGCAGCGCCGCCGACCTGGATGTGGCCACCAGCGCCGCCGGTCTGGTCGCGACCATCGCCAGTCAGCTCGGCACCCGCAATTGCCTGTTCCTCGACTATCAGCAACAACCGCTGGCCTGGTAAGGGGCCAAGGCTCTTGCACAAAGGGCTATCAGGCTGGCTATGATCGGAGCCCATGACTGCCGCTCCCCAGCTTCGCCAACCCTGCCCGCCCGGCGCCTGCGACTGTGATCGCGAGCGCCTGCTGGAGGCTCCCGGCGCCGACCTGCGCATCCTCCTGCTGACCCGCAACGAGGAAAAGCGCCTGCTCGAGCGCCTGGAGCAGCTGCGCGACCTGAACGACCTGCGCCACCTGCAGCAGCGCATGTACCAGCAGCTCGGTATCCGCGTCGAGGTCGCCCCCGGCTTCAATGAAGTACGCAGCATGCGCGGCATCGCCATCCACATCGAGCCGCACCCGGGCCTGTGCCGCAAAACCCGCCAGTCGATCCCCGCCGCGATCCGCCGTGGCCTGGAGCACAAGCCGGAAATCGCCTGGCGCCTGCTCGACGAGCATGACCTGCTGCGCGATGCCTGAATAAAGTTGTCGCGGCGACTAAAGTGCTACCTTGCAGGTGAGGCACAAGGAACGCCCCATCGCCCACAGCTTCGCGAGGCTTACTGGATGCACGTCATGATCGTGGACGACGACCCCTGGCTGACGGGACTGCTGCAGCAACTGGTATTGAATACGAGACCCACGGCTACCATCGACTGCTTTGGTGATCTACACAGCGCCCTGAGTGCCTGGAAACTGAATAGCTACCAGCTGGTGCTGGCCGACTGGAATTTACCGGATGGCTCAGGGCTCAGCTTGCTGCAAAGCATTCGCCAGCAGGACCAAAGCCCCCCCCTGGTCATGATTACCGGCCGTGCCGATCGAGACAGCGTGCTCGCAGCCAGACCACTGGGGATCAGTGCCTACATCACCAAACCTTTCGAGGTGCCCAAGGTGATCGCCTGTATCGACCGGCTGTTGCCGGCGGTCGAAGCGCAAACCCCGCAGCAGCCGACGCCAAGTGATTTCCTCGACCACCTCGCCGGACTCTGCGCCGCCGACCTCGATCTCCCCCTATTGAGCGGAATCAAGGACAAGCTCCAACAAGCCTACCAGGGCACGCCCTTGGATTTTCGCAAACTGGCCGAAGAGTGGCAGCGTGATCCGGCGCTCTGCGCCTACCTGATCTCGGCTGCCAACAGCCCGGCCTACAAAGTCGACGGCCAGCCGTGCAACAGCCTGCAGGAAGCGCTGATACGCCTGGGCGGGCGCACCAGCCTCAACCTGGCCATCGCCCAGGCATTGCGCCAGGCCTGCACCAGCAACGATCCCATACTGTCCTCGCTGATCCAGGAGCACCTCAATGCCGCCGAACGGATAGCCGAACAGGTGATCGGCCTGGCGCGCCAGTGTGGCATCGACCACGGCGCTCTGCATGCCGCGGCCCTGTTACACCGCATGGGCGAGTTGAGCGTATTGCTCCAGGCACAGCAGTGGAGCGCGCAAGGTAGATCGCTCGACACGACACTGATCGACAAAGCCATCAGCGACTACGCCACCTCTTTCGCTATTGCCCTGAAAGCCCAGTGGGGACTGCCCATGGCGCTGCGCCAGTTGATCGGTGCCACCTATGCGCTGCCCAAGACCCAGGTCCGCCGCGAACAGGTGCTGATGCGTCTGGCAGCCGCCCTGTTCAATAACGAGCCAGAGGAAACCACCGAGCGCCTGAAGAGCCTGGCAGGCACGGCATGAGCCGGCGCCCAGGCAGAAACCTACACTCCGGATACATCCGTACCTCCCATCGTCGGCTTTCACCACTGCGACATGCGGGCTACGGCAGCGCCGGATAAGCGCCGGCAGCATGCGATCGCCTCCTGGGACAAGCTCGCCTATGAAGAAAAACCTCTCGGCAAGATGGAGCATCGCCTGGATCCTGCTGGCGGGTCTGGCCACCACCGGACTGATCGCCGAATGGCTGCACAACACCAACCAGCAAAAGCTGCACAGCGCACTGGCAAACGCGACCACGCATGCCGCAGACGCCATCATCGAACGCGTCAACATTTACCAGTACGGTCTACGCGGCACACGAGGTGCCGTGCTCTCCAGCGGTGCAGATGGCATCAACCGGGAAACCTTCCAGCGCTACAGTCAGACGCGTAATCTCGAACAGGAATTCCCCGGCGCCGCCGGCTTCGGCTTTATCCGCCGCGTGCCGCAGGCAGAGGAAAGCGTCTTCCTTGCCCGGGCCAGGACCGATAGCCACTCCACGTTCAACATCCAGCAGCTTGCACCGCACGAGGGCGACCGTTATGTCATCCAGTACATCGAGCCGCTGGAGCGCAACCTGCCGGCCGTAGGGCTGGATATTGCCTCGGACGCCACCCTGCGCAGCGTCGCCCTGGCCGCCATGCAAAGTGGCGAAGCGCGCCTGACCGGGCTGATCAACCTGCCCCGGATCAAGGGCGAACCGCAGCAATCGCTCCTGATACTGATGCCCATCTACCTTACCGGCAGCACTCCGCCCAGCCTGGACGAGCGCATGAGTAATGGCTTGGGCTGGAGCTACGCGCCCTTGTCGCCTTCGGCAATGATCCAGGACTTGCACCTGCACAACCAGGCCGTGCACCTGCGCCTGCTCGACATCACCGAACCCAATTACAGCCCCGTGCTGTACGAGGCCGGCAACCAGCCGGAGAGTGCGACCACAATCGCCACGCACCTCGTGGAGCGGGACATTTTTGGCCGTCGCTGGCAAATCGAACTAGGCGCCTATCCGGGCTTCGCCAAGAGCTTGCACCTGACCTCGCCGAAGATGATCTATATCGCCGGTGGCCTGCTCAGCCTGATGCTGGCAGCGCTGGCCGGGATATCCAGCATCAATCGCCAACGCCGCCGGCAGATCTTCGCCGGGCAGGCGCGTCTGGCGGCCATCGTCGAGAGCTCCAACGACGCCATCATCGGCAAGACCCTGGACGGCACCGTTACCAGCTGGAACAGAGGTGCCGAGAAGATGTTCGGCTACAGCGCCAAAGAAGCCATCGGGCTGCGGCTGGTCCAACTGATCGTGCCACCGCAACTGGCTCATGAAGAAACCATGATCCTGCAAAAGGTCGGCGCCGGCGAAACGATCAACGCCTTCGAGACCCTGAGAAAGTGCAAGGATGGCAGGATGCTCGATGTCTCGGCAGTGATCTCGCCGATACATGACGAGGCCGGCCAGGTAGTGGGGATATCCAAGACCGTGCGCGACATCACCGAGCGCAAGGCCATCGAAGGCAGGATCCTTGAACTCAATGCCAGCCTGGAACAGCAGGTAGCGGCACGAACCGCCGAACTGAGCGAGCTCAATGTACTGCTTACCAGCGTGCTGGACTCGGCCTCGGAGGTGGCGATCATCGCCACGGACACCGCGGGCACCATCACCGTCTTCAATTACGGCGCGCAGAATCTGCTGGATTACAGCGCCACGGACATGGTCGGCAAGCAGAGCCCGACCTTGCTCCATCAGCAAGACGAACTGGCTCGCCGCAGCACGGAGCTGAGCAGCACCTACGGCACCTCGATCAGCGGTTTTCGCACACTGGTTTACCTGGCGGAGACCCAGGGCGCCGACATCCGCGAGTGGACCTATGTACGCAAGGATGGCAGCACGTTCCTGGTCAGTCTGGCAGTCAATGCCATACGTGACCGACAAGACCGACTGGTGGGCTACCTGTGCATCGCCGTTGACGTTACCGAGCACAGAGAGGCTGCACGGCGCCTGGCAGACAGCCTGGAGACCACCCGCGCGATACTGGACACAGCAGTAAACCCAGTGATCACCTTCCATGCCGACGGTCGCGTGCAGAGCTTCAACCCTGCCGCACAACAGGCCTTCGGCTACAGCGCCGATGAAATGGGGGAGCGCGTCCTGTATGACCTGATCAGTCCGAGTTCACGAGAGCGCCTGAAAGACATGATCGAGAGCCATGTCAGCCAAGGCAATTCGCAGCAGGGCAAAGCCGTCGAGCTGACCGCACTGAACAAAAGAGGTACGGAATTTCCCATTCACCTGTCGATCGGCTCCATGCCATCGACTGATCGATCGCTGCTGGTGGGAGTCATTACCGATCTCAGCGAGCAGCTAGCCCTACGCAAGGAGCTGCTCGCGACCCGAGACCAACTGACGGTGGCTGCCAAAGTGGCGCAGCTCGGCATCTGGTCCTGGGATCTGGCAGACAACAGCCTGCACTGGAACGACCGGATGTTCGAGCTGTACGAACAACCTCTGCAACTTGGCGAGCAGGGCTTGCGCTACGAGCACTGGCTGTGCCGGATTCACCCCGATGACCGCGAAGCCGTGATGGCCGACCTGCTCAGGGCCATAGCCAACGAGAATAGCTACGCCCCGATTCTTCGCGTCGTGCGCAGCAATGGGCAACTGCGCTTCATTCAGGCGGGAGCACACGTAGAACGCAATGCTGAGGGCAAGCCCACCAGGGTTATCGGGATCAACATCGATATCAGCGCCCAGCATGAGGTAGAGGCCTATCTGCGCTATGCCAAGGAACAGGCGGACGCCGCCAATGCCGCCAAGAGCACGTTCCTCGCCAACATGAGTCACGAAATACGCACGCCGCTGAATGCGGTGCTGGGCATGTTGCAGCTGGTTCAGGCAACGGAGCTGACGCCACGCCAGCTCGACTATGTGCGCAAGGCCCATGGCGCGGCAAAGTCCCTGCTCGGCCTGCTCAACGACATCCTCGACTACTCGAAGATCGAGGCCGGCAAACTGCAACTCGAACTGCATCCCTTCGAGCTGGAGCCGCTGATGCGTGATCTGGCGGTGATACTGGCCGGTAACCAGGGCCTCAAGGACGTGGAGGTGATGTTCGACCTCGACCCCAACCTGCCAGAGGCCTTGCTGGGTGACAGCCTGCGCCTGCAGCAGATCCTCATTAACCTGGCCGGTAACGCGCTCAAGTTCACGGAGCATGGCCAGGTGGTCGTCAGCCTGCGCCAGCTCGGCAGAATCGGCCAGCGAGTGCAGTTGCGCGTCGCCATCAACGACACCGGTATCGGTATCAGCGAAGAACAGCTCGGCCGCATTTTCGAAGGTTTCACCCAGGCCGAAGCCTCCACCAGCCGCCGCTTTGGTGGCACCGGGCTCGGCCTGGTGATCTGCAAGCGCCTGATCGCGCTGATGGGCGGCGAGTTGCAGGTCACCAGCCAGATTGGCAAGGGCAGTCGCTTCTGGTTCGACATCGAGCTGGACATGGCCACCCAGAGTTCCCTGCGCACCTCCTGCAGCGCCATCGACAGTGCACTACGCCTGCTGGTGGTAGACGACAACGCGGTGGCCGGCGAACTGCTGCTGCAGCTCGCCGCCGAACTTGGCTGGCACGCCAGCTACGTTGACAGTGGCGAACGGGCGCTAGCGGCCATCGAGAGCGCAGCGCAGCAGGGCCAACCCTTCCAGATCGTGCTGATGGACTGGCGCATGCCCGATATGGACGGTATCGACACGGCCCGCCAACTGAACACCTGTCACCTTGAGCGGCCACCACTGGTCGTGATGATTACCGCCCACGGCCGCGAGGTGATGAGCGATATCCAGCACGAAGGCAACGCGCCCTTCGCCGCCTTCCTGAGCAAACCCGTAACCCCCATGCAACTGTCCAGCACCATCCAGCGTGTACTGGCAGGGCAAGCGGAAACCGGCGAACCAGTGCGCAACGTACAAACCGAACGTCTCGTCGGCCTGAACCTGTTGGTGGTCGAGGACAACGCCCTGAACCGTCAGGTCGCCCAGGAACTGCTGCAGGCTGAGGGCGCCCGCGTGCACTTGGCCGAGGATGGGCAGGCCGGTGTGGATGCCGTGCTGCGCGCAGCGCCTCAGTACGACGCCGTGCTGATGGACATCCAGATGCCGGGCATGGACGGCCTGCAAGCCACACGCGCTCTGCGCAGCCACGCACAGCTCAGCGCCCTGCCGATCATCGCCATGACGGCCAACGCCTCGCAAAGTGACAGACAGAACTGCCTGGAGGCAGGCATGAACGAGCACGTGGGCAAACCCATAGACCTCGAACAACTGGTACAGGCTCTGCTGCACTGGACAGGCCGGGCAGTGCCGGACAGCCCCACCCGCACGCTGACAGATAGCGCTGGCGGCCTGATCGAATCGCGTGAGTCGGTGTTGCGCCGCTTCGGCAACAACCTGCAGCTGCTACGCCACATGCTGAGCAGTTTCGACACGCAGATGAGCAGGCAGCTCGAGCAGTTGGCGGCCTGTGCGACCAACAATGACCGCCCCGGTGTGCTGATGGCCTTGCACACGCTCAAGGGCAGTGCCGGCACCATGGGGGCCAGTGGCCTGGCAGCGGAAGCGGCGCGATGGGAGCAATCGTTCAAGCACAGCGAGGACAGCACTCTTGCCACCCTACTGGCCGAGCCAACCTGGCTGGAAGGACTGACCACACTGCTCGCCAGCAGCGTGCGCGAGCTGAACGAGACATTTGCCGACAGCGAGCCGGCCACCTCGCCGCTGCCCGCAAGCAGCGACAATGACTGGATCTCGGAGCTGCAACACCTGCACGACCTGCTGGCCAGCGGCAACCTGCAGGCACTCGAACAAGCACAGACCCTGGAGGCGGCAGTGCCCGAGTCCTGGCGCGACAGCTACAGCCAACTGCTGCAAGCCAGCGAACTGCTAGAGTTCGAGCAGGCACGACACGTCTGCCATGCGATCCTCACCGCCGTTCAAGGAGCCTGAGATGGAGTCCTGGATAGAGCACCGCAAGATTCGCCCCAAACTATTGGTGGTCGACGATCAGCCCCTGAACATCCGGGTGCTGAACGAACTCTTTCGCCATGACCACGATGTTTTCATGGCCACCCGCGGCGAGCAGGCCATCGCCATCTGCCGGGAGCAGCGCCCCGACCTGGTATTGCTCGACGTGGTCATGGAGGGCATGGACGGCTATCAGGTGTGCCGTGAGCTGCAAGCCGACCCGGTAACCCGCGACATTCCCATCATTTTCGTCAGCGCCAAGGGCGAGGAGGAGGACGAGGCGTTCGGCCTGGAACTGGGTGCTGTCGACTACATCAGCAAACCTTTCAACTCGAACATCGTACGCGCCAGAGCCAAGACTCACCTCACCCTCAAGCTACAGAGCGACTACCTGCGCAGCCTGACCCGGCTCGACGGCCTGACCGGAATTGCCAACCGCCGCTGCTTCGACGACAACCTCAACAATGCTTGGGCCCAGGCTTGCCGTAGTGGTAGCCCGCTGTCATTGCTGATGATCGATATCGACTACTTCAAGCGCTACAACGACCATTACGGCCATCAGCAGGGTGATCTGTGCCTCAAGCAGGTTGCCATGGCCCTCGCTGGCGCCACCAGCCGCCCTTCTGATCTGGTGGCGCGCTACGGTGGCGAAGAATTCGCCTGCCTCCTGCCAGATACCAAGCAGGAGGGCGCCATCTTGATCGCCAGCAAAATGCTCTCGGAAGTCGAGGCGCTCGCAATAACGCACCCCCTCTCGGACGTGGGCGACAGGGTCAGCCTATCCATCGGCGTGGCCACGCTACTGCCATCGGCACAGGCCGATCCGACCCAACTGGTACGCGATGCCGACGAGCAGCTCTACAAAGCCAAGCACGCTGGTCGCGGGCGAATGAACGTAGACGCCGGCTAGCTCACAGCGAGTCCAGGTAACGCTCCACATCCAGCGCCGCCATGCAGCCGGCGCCGGCCGAGGTAATGGCCTGGCGGTAGACCGAGTCGGCCACGTCGCCGGCGGCGAACACGCCAGGCACGCTGGTCGCGGTGGCATTGCCGTCGCGGCCGCCGTTGACCACCAGATAGCCATCCTTGAGTGCCAGCTGGCCCTCGAACAAAGAGGTGTTGGGCGTGTGGCCGATGGCGACGAACAGGCCATCGACCCTGAGTTCGCTACCGGCGCCGTCGCTGTGCTTGAGCCGCACGCCGGTGACGCCACCGGCATCGCCCAGCACCTCGTCCACCTCGGCATTCAGGCGCAACTCGATCTTGCCCTCGGCGATGCGCGCACGCATCTTGTCCTGCAGGATCTTCTCGGCGCGGAAGGTCTCGCGGCGGTGCACCAGGGTCACCTTGCTGGCGATATTGGCCAGATACAGCGCCTCTTCAACCGCCGTGTTGCCACCGCCGACCACCGCCACTTCGCGGTTGCGGTAGAAAAAGCCATCGCAGGTGGCGCATGCGGACACGCCCTTGCCCATGAAGGCTTCCTCGGACGGCAGGCCCAGATAGCGCGCACTGGCGCCGGTGGCGATGATCAGCGCGTCAGCCGTGTAGGTGCCGCTGTCGCCGACCAGGGTGAAGGGCTGGCCGGCCAGGTCCACGGCATTGATGTGGTCGAAGACGATCTCGGTCTCGAAACGCTCGGCATGCTCCTGCATGCGCTGCATCAGCGCCGGCCCGGTCAGGCCGTGGGCATCGCCCGGCCAGTTGTCGACCTCGGTGGTGGTGGTCAGCTGGCCGCCGGCCTGGATGCCGGTGATCAGCAGCGGCTTGAGATTGGCACGGGCGGCGTACACGGCGGCGCTATAGCCGGCAGGGCCGGAACCGAGAATGATGACGCGGGCGTGACGGGTAGCGCTCATGGCCAACTCCTGAAGAAAAAGGGGCCGTCCGGAAGCACTTGGGGAAGGCTTGGGATCAATCGAACAGCCCCGGTAAAGGGAATTGCCGGCAAGGCTACCCAGCGCGCGGCCACCTGGAAAATGCCCAATGCCAATATGCTCGATAGAGCGGCACTATGCGGCCGGGAGGCCTGAGGGCATTGGCTATACTCGGCACATTCCCACCTTAGCGGTGCGACCAGCATGACCCTGCGCAAACGTCTGTTCTGGCTGTTCGCCCCATTGCTGGTGCTGGCCCTGCTGTTTGCCTATGGCCTGTCGCAAAGCCTGATTCTCAGCCGCTTCGACCGCCAGGACGCCCAGCTGCTGGAGGGCGAGGCAGTGCGTTTGCAGAACCTGTTGGAACAGAATCTGCGGCGTAATCTCGATCTGGTGCAAAGCTATGCGCAGTGGGACACCAGCTACGAATTCATGCAAGGCCAGCATCCGGACTACCTGCGCCGCAATGCCGACCCCGAAGCCCTGAGCGAGATGAACTTCGACTTCATGGTGTTCCTCGACCTGCAGGGTCGCGTGCATGCCGAGCAGTGGTTGCCGCCCACCCTGACGGACATGTTCGTGCTCGACGGCCAGCCCCCCAGGAGTCTGGAAGCACTGCGCCGGGCAATACTGGAGCAAGCCAGGAGCCTGATACAGGCGAGCGATGTGGATCTCTATGGCGCGCTGATCGCTGTACAGGGCGTACCCCTGATCCTGGCCATGGGCAGCATCCAGGACAACCAGAGCACCCTGCCCAGCGCCGGCACCCTGATCGCCGGACACTTCCTCGACGGCGAGCGTGGCGAGAATCTGCAACAACAGATCAATGGCACCCTGCGCCTGCTGGCAGCGGATCACTCGGTCGAGCGCTGGACCCCACTCCCCTCCCCCGGGGTGTTCAGCCTCAATCGCGCGGAACTGAGCCAGCGCCGCCTGCCGAATGAGGAACAGCAACAGATCCTTCTGCGCTTCAGCAACAGCCTGGGCCAGCCGCAGATGCTGTTCGAGCTGACCCGCGACCGCCGCCTCTATCATGAAGGCCGCAAGGCCATCGCTATCTTCCTGGCCCAGGCCACGGGTGTCAGCCTGCTGGCTTTGCTGCTCATCTACCTGGGCCTGGAGTTCGCCATCCTGCGCCGTGTCTCGCGCATGCACCAGGACATCGCCGCCATTGGCCCGGACTCCAGCCAGCAGCGCCTGCAGGATCGCGGCACGGACGAACTGGGCCGCCTCGCCTGCGAGGTCAACCGCATGCTCGAACGCCTGGAGCAAAGCGAGACACGCGACCGTGAAATTCTCGACGCGATTCAGGACGGCTATTTCGAGATCGCACCCGATGGCCAGGTACAGGCCGTCAACAGAGCCCTGTGCAACCTGCTCGACTACCCGGCCGAAGCCATGCTTGGCCAAAGCTACGAAAGGTTGCTGAGCCGCGAGGATGCCGAGCGGGCCCGCCAGGACTTCGCCCTGGCCCTGGCCAATAACGAACAGATCCGCTTCAGCGCGCCCCTGCGCCGTGGCGACGGCAGCCTTGGCCACTATGAAACGCGCTTCTCGCTGATTCGCGACAGCCAGGGCCATTTCGCCGGCTTTCGCGGCATCCTGCGCGATATCAGCGAACAGGTGGCCTATCAGAACCAGTTGCTCGATCTGGCCTATCGCGACTCGCTGACCGGCCTGGGCAACCGCAAGGCCTTCAGCGAACAACTGCGCCATGCCCTGGACAAGGCGCAGCGCGAGCAGGGCCGGCTGGCCCTGCTCTATCTGGACCTGGATCGGTTCAAGGAGGTCAACGATCGCTACGGTCACGATGTCGGCGACGCCCTGCTGCAGGACATTGCCGAGCGCCTGCGCCGCACGGTACGGCAACCGGACCGGGTGTATCGCCTGGGTGGCGACGAATTCACCCTGGTGCTACCGGACAGCAACAGCGTCGCAGCGCAAAAGCTTGCAGAGCGCCTGCTCGCCGAGCTGCAAAACGCCGCACAGGTCGGCGCACTGAGCATCGACTTTGTTACGCCGAGTATCGGCATCGCTCTCTACCCGGACCACGCACAGAACCCGGAGGCTTTGATCAAGGCCGCCGACAGTGCCATGTACGAGGCCAAGCGCGAACGCAACCGCGTCTACCTCTTCCACCCGCGGCTGCTTTCCTCGTCCACGCAAAGTGGTTAAGGTCGGCGCGTTTGTCACTGCGCGGAGCCGCCTGTCATGCCCACACCCGCCCTGTCTGGCCCCCAATACCTCGGCGAAGGCCTGAAACTGGTCCTCAGCCCAGGCCTACGCCTGTTCGTGCTGCTACCCCTGGCGATCAACACGCTGCTGTTCATTGGCCTGATCGCCCTGGCCATGCAGCAGTTTGGCGGCTGGGTCGACACCTTCATGCCCAGCCTGCCCAGTTGGCTGAGCTTTCTCGAATACCTCATCTGGCCGCTGTTCGTGCTCATGGTGCTGGTGATCATGTTCTTCAGCTTCACCCTGCTGGCCAACATCATCGCCGCGCCCTTCAACGGCTTCCTCGCCGAGAAAGTGGAAGTGGTGGTGCGCGGTCGCGATGATTTCCCACCCTTCAGCTGGGCCGAGCTGATGGCCATGGTGCCGCGCACCCTCGGCCGCGAACTGCGCAAGCTGGCCTATTTTCTGCCACGCGCCATTCCGCTGCTGATCCTCACCTTCATCCCTGGTCTGAACCTGATTGCCGCACCGCTGTGGATTCTGTTTGGCGTATGGATGATGGCCGTGCAGTACATCGACTACCCGGCGGACAACAACAAGCTGGGCTGGAACGAGATGCTCGCCTGGCTGCGCGAGAAGCGCTGGCAGAGCCTGGGCTTCGGCGGCGCCACCTACCTGGCGCTGATGATCCCCTTCGTCAACATCCTGGTGATGCCCGCCGCAGTGGCCGGCGCCACCCTGTTCTGGGTGCGCGAACGCAGCGTCATCGCTCAGTAACAATCACGTCACCCAGGCTTCATGGCGCCGTCGCAGACTGGCGTCATGAATGTCACATCCCTGCATATCGCCCTGGTCAGCGAAACCTTTCCACCGGAAATCAACGGTGTGGCCAACACGCTTGGGCGCCTGTGCCAGGGCCTGCGCGAGCGCGGTCATCGCCTGCAGCTGATACGCCCGCGCCAGGAAGGCGACACCCGATCACACACCGATGACGAGTTGCTGCTGACCCGTGGCTGGCCACTGCCCGGCTATGCCGGTCTGCAGTGGGGCCAGTCGGCGCTGCACAAGCTGCTGCGCCGCTGGCAGCAGCAGCGGCCCGATGTGCTGTACATCGCCACCGAAGGCCCGCTGGGCCTCTCTGCCCTGCGCGCCGCAAGGCGCCTGGGCATCCCGGTGGTCAGCGGCTTCCATACCAACTTTCAGCAGTACACCGGCCACTACGGCATGGGCCTGCTGACCCGTCTGCTGACCGGCTACCTGCGCTGGTTCCACAACCGCACGCGGATGACCCTGGTGCCCAGCCTCAGCCAGCGCATGGAACTGCAACGCCGCGGTTTCGAGCGCCTGGAACTGCTCGCGCGCGGGGTCGACGGCCAGCTGTTTCACCCCTGCCGCCGCTCGGCCGAGCTACGCGCCGCCTGGGGCCTGAGCGAGGCCGATATCGCCGTACTGCATGTCGGTCGCCTGGCCGCGGAAAAGAACCTGCCCCTGCTGGTGCGCAGCTTCCGCACCCTGCAACAGCAGAACCCACAACACAATCTGCGCCTGGTGCTGGTGGGTGACGGCCCGCAACGCCTACAACTGCAGGCCGAACTGCCCGGGGCCGTGTTCTGCGGCATCCAGCGCGGTGAGCAGCTGGCTGAGCACTATGCCAGCGGCGACCTGTTTCTGTTTCCCAGCCTGTCCGAAACCTTCGGCAACGTGGTGCTGGAAGCCCTGGCCGCCGGCCTGGCCGTGGTCGCCTACGACCAGGCCGCCGCCGCCCAGCACATCCGTCACGGGCATAACGGCGCCCTGGCCAGCCCGGGTGACGAACAGGCCTTCATCGATGCCGCCCAGTGGCTGCTGGAAGATGCCGAAAGCCTGCGCCGGGTTCGCCTCAACGCCCGCCAGCATGCCGGCCGCCAGGGCTGGCCGGCGATCGTCGAGCAGTTCGAACAGCATCTGCTGGTCGCCTGCACCCCACCCTTGCCACTCGCCCAGACATAAAAAAAGCCCCGGTGTGCCGGGGCTGAAAAGACTCGCCGAAGCGAATCAGGGGTAATGCATCAAACCAGGGTCATCAGCGCCTCGCGGCTGAACGGCAGGATGTCCTGCTCGCGGCTGTCGCGCACCTTCACCGCCCAGTCCGGGTCGACCAGCAGGGCGCGGCCGACGGCCACCAGGTCGAATTCCTGCTTGTTCAGGCGTTCCAGCAGGTTCTCGATGCTGGCCGGCTGCGCCACCTTGTCGGTGTTGACCATGAACTGCAGGAACTCGCCGTCCAGGCCGACGCTGCCGACGGTGATGGTCGGCTTGCCGGTGAGCTGGCGGGTCCAGCCGGCCAGATTGAGGTCGGAGCCTTCGAACTCAGGCTCCCAGAAGCGGCGGGTCGAGCAGTGGAAGATGTCCACGCCGGCATCGCTCAGCGGCTTGAGGAAGGTGCCCAGCTCTTCCGGGGTCTGCACCAGGCGCGCGGTGTAGTCCTGCTGCTTCCACTGCGAGAAGCGGAAGATGATCGGGAAGTCCGGGCCAACGGCGGCACGCACGGCCTGGATCAACTCGATGGCGAAGCGCGAGCGCTGGGCCAGGTCACCACCGTACTCGTCGGTGCGCTTGTTGCTGCCTTCCCAGAAGAACTGGTCGATCAGGTAACCGTGCGCGCCGTGGATTTCCACGCCATCCATGCCGATGGCCTTGGCGTCGCGGGCGGCCTGGGCGAAGGCGGCGATGACCTCGGCGATGTCGTCCTGGGTCATGCCGTGCACGATAACGTTGCCGTCCTTGACCTTCTCGCTCGGGCCGTAGCCCGGCACGCTGGCGTCCGGCTCGGTACCGGCCTTGCGCACATTGCCCACATGCCACAGCTGCGGAACGATCTTGCCGCCTTCGGCGTGCACCGCGTCGACCACCTGCTTCCAGCCGGCCAGGGCGTCGTCACCGTAGAAGCGCGGTACGTTCGGGTAGCCGTTGGCCGCCTTGTGGCCGACGGTGGTGCCCTCGGTAACGATCAGGCCGACACCGGCCGCGGCGCGGCGACGGTAGTACTCGACCACCTTCGCGTTGGGCACGCCGCCCGGCGAGAAGGAACGGGTCATCGGTGCCATGACCACGCGGGTCGGCAGCTCCAGGTTACCCAGGCGGAAGGGTTCGAACAGGGCTTGTACGGGGGCGCTCATGCGGTCTCCTTGGGCCGGCCAGATGACCGGTCGTCTCATTAATGGATGTAAAAAATTCAGGGTCGCAGCAGCAGCTGCAAACGGGCGATGAAGGCATCCAGCACCTGGATATTGCCGCCGACCTTGAGCCGCGCCAGCACGCCTTGCCAGGCATTGCTGATGAAGATGGCCAGGTTGGCGCAGTCTTCCTCTGCGTTCAGTTCACCGGCCTGCTGAGCCTGTTCCAGACACGCCTGAAGAATGTCCACCGACGCCTGCTGGATCTTCTCGACCTGCTCGCCGATGGCCGGCAACAGCTCGGCCATCTCGAAACTCAGGCTGCCGATGAAGCAGTGGTACTGGGCCTTTTCCTGGCGGCTGAAGTGCTGCTGCAGCTCGCGGTAATAGCCGAGGATGCGCTCGCGCGGGCTCAGCGCCGTATTGCCGAGGGCCTCGGCATAACGCGCCAGGCGCGGCTGATAGACGAAGTCCAGGGCCTGCAGGGCGAAGTCTTCCTTGCTGGCGAAGTAGTGATAGAAGCTGCCCTTGGGAATGCCGGCGGCCTGGACGATTTCCAGCACACCGGTGCCGTGGTAACCGCGACGGGTCATCACGTCCGAGCCCTTGGCCAGGATCAGGTCACGCTTGTCGAGTCGGATGCGGCTGTTCATGCTGGCAAGAATATGACCGGTCGTCTCGCCTCGCCCAGCATTATTGTTTCTGGTGATTCAAGGGTATGGAAAAGGAGCAACGTCTCTCTGGCTTTCTGCCTCCTGCGAGACGAAGATTGCGACGCTTCAAACGTCGAACCGAAGCTAGCTTTGCTGCGTTAACGATGCTTCCCGGCGAAGCACATATCAGGTGACTTCGCCGCTGGGTTACGGCCGTTGGCGTAACCCAGCCTCCGCAGGGATTACAGCCACTCCACCTGCTGCTCCAGGGGAAACCGCAGGCGCGGGTTGTACACGCCCTTCTCGCCCTGGCGCCCGACCGCCAGCAGCATGATCGGGATGGCCTGACGCGGAATATCCAGCACCTGGCGCAGGCGCACCTCGTCGAAGCCCTCCATCGGGCAGGTGGCGTAGCCGTGGCTCTGGAAGGCCAGCATCAGGTTCTCGGCCGCCAGCGCCGTGGATTTCACCGCCCAGATGCGCATATCGGCCTTGCTGTTGGGTTTGCGCATCAGCGGCTTGCGCAGGGCCAGCAGGCGCACCAGTTGACGCTTGAACAGACCGAGCAGGCCCAGCGGCCCCTGGTTGTACTGGAACGGCGCCGTCTTGGCGTAGAAGTGACGAATGCGAGCCGGCACCTCCGGCTCCGGCCAGTACTCGACCATATTGGCGCAGGCCTGATTCCAGGTATCCGGGCGCGCCAGCACGGCGATAATCAGCGGCGCCTTGGCCGCATTCTGACTCATGCAGACCGGATGCAGGCGCGCCAGCAACGCCGGATCGCGCACCACCTGAAAACTCCAGGGCTGCAGGTTGCAGGAGTTGGGCGCCAGCACCGCCAGTTCCAGGCTATCGCGGATTACCTGCTCCGGCACTGGCTCATCGGTAAAGCGGCGCACCGCTCGGCGGCTCTCGATCAACGCGCGCAAAGCCGCCGGTGAAGCTGCGGCAGGAAAATCATCAGGTGAGAAACTGCTCATCGCCTACCTCCTCGGCAGAATGGCTCGATTAAGCAATCGAGGTGCCGAGGGGGCAAGGTGGCAGGCGGGGATGACCGGACTTTGGCGCAATCGCCGCTTAGTCGAGGGCCTTTTCGATGGCTTGCACCAGGGCGGGATCGTCCGGCGCCGTACGTGGCGAGAAGCGCGCCAGCACACGACCATCGCGGCCGACCAGAAACTTCTCGAAGTTCCAGGTAATGTCCCCGGGGAACTCGGCGCCCTCGCCCGCCAGCAGGCGGTACAGCGGGTGGCGCTCGGGGCCGTTGACGTCCAGCTTGCTGCCCAGCGGAAAGGTCACGCCATAGTTGAGGCTGCAGAACTCGCGAATCTCGTCCTCGCTGCCCGGCTCCTGGCCGGCGAACTGATTGCAAGGCAGGCCCAGCACCGTGAAACCGCGCGCCTGATACTGCTGGTGCAGCGCCTCCAGACCGGCGTATTGCGGGGTGAGCCCGCATTTGGAGGCCACGTTAACGACCAGCACTATCTGGCCCTTGTAGGGCGCCAGCGGCAGATCCTGGCCGTCCAACGCACGTAAATTGAGATCATGAAAGGCACTCATGAGTAGCTCCTTGAGCAGGCCGCAGCGGACAAAAAAGGCGCCCGTAGGCGCCTTTTTCGGTTACCTGAGCTTAGCAGCCACTGCGCAATTTGAGACGACCATAAGTCGTATTGCGCGGCCGCCAATCAGGTGATCTATCAGTGGTGGTGACCACCTTCGCCGTGGATATGGCCGTGGGCCACTTCTTCGGCACTGGCCTCACGAACGTTGACGATCTTGACCTGGAAGTTCAGGCGCTGACCGGCCAGCGGGTGGTTGCCGTCGACGATCACGTCGTCGCCGTCGATGTCGCGGATGGTGACGATCTGCATGCCGCCATCCGGACCGGAAGCATGGAACTGCATGCCCACTTCCAGTTGGTCGACGCCTTCGAACATGCTGCGGTTCAGGGTGGCGACCAGCTCGGCGCTATATTCACCGTAGGCTTCGCCCGGCTCGATGGCCACGGTGACTTCGTCACCGACCTGCTTGCCCACCAGGGCCTTTTCCAGGCCGACGATGATGTTGCCGGCACCGTGCAGGTAGACCAGCGGCGCGCCGCCCGCAGAGCTATCGATTACCTCGCCGGCATCGTTGGTGAGGGTATAGTCGATGGACACGGCCTTGTTGGCGGCGATCTGCATGGAGGAAGAACCTTTTGCTGGAGAATGGAAAGGAACCAAGTCTACCCGTCACGCCCGGCGAATGCGACCGCGCGCCTGACAGACGGCCCCGACTGCTGGGCTTTCACCAGGACGAAGATGGCCACTGGGTGGCCGAATTGTCCTGCGGCCATACGCAGCACCTGCGCCATCAGCCACCGTGGCAGAATCGCGCCTGGGTGCTCGATCCGCAGCAGCGGCAGCAGCACCTGGGCCAGCCCTTTCCCTGCGGCTGGTGTGCAGCCCAGGCGCCCCTCACGGATAAGGAATAGTCATGTCGGCACGCAACATTCTGGTCATCAACTGCGGCAGCTCATCGATCAAGTTCGCCCTGGTCAACGAGGCCCACGCACATTTCACCCTGAGCGGCCTGGCCGAGCGCCTGGGCAGCCCTGAGGCGGTGTTGCACTGGCAGCACAACGGCGAGAAAGACAGCCTGCTGTTGCAAGGTGGTGACCACCGCACCGCCCTGCAGCATCTGTTGCCCCTGGTACAGCGGGCTACCGGCGGCCAGCTGCACGGCATCGGCCACCGCGTCGTGCATGGTGGCGAGCAGTTCACCGCCGCCTGCCGCATCGACGCCGTAAGTCTGCTGGCGATCCGTGCCACCGCGCCGCTGGCACCGCTGCACAACCCGGCCAACCTGCTGGGCATCGAGGCGGCGCTCAAGCTGTTCCCCGAGCTGCCGCAGGTGGCGGTATTCGACACCGCCTTCCATCAGAGCCTGCCCGAGCACGCCTACCGCTATGCCGTGCCGGAGGTGCTGTACCGCGAGCACGGCGTGCGCCGCTATGGCTTCCATGGCACCAGCCACCGCTACGTCAGTCAGCTCGCCGCTGAAATGGCCGGGCTGGACTACACCGGAAGCAGCTGGCTCTCGGCGCACCTGGGCAACGGCTGCTCCACATGCGCCATAGTCGATGGCCAGAGCCGCGACACCAGCATGGGCCTAACCCCGCTGGAGGGCCTGGTGATGGGCACCCGCAGCGGCGATGTCGACCCCAACCTGCACGGCCACCTGGCCCGCACCCTGGGCTGGAGCCTGGAGCAGATCGACGCCATGCTCAACAAGGACAGCGGCCTGCTCGGCCTGTCCGGCCTGTCCAACGACATGCGCAGCCTGGAACAGGCCCGCGAGCAGGGCCACCCCGGCGCGACCCTGGCCATCGAGGTGTTCTGCTACCGCCTGGCCAAATCCCTGGCCGCCATGAGCTGCGCCCTGCCGCAGCTGGACGGTCTGATCTTCACCGGCGGCATCGGCGAGAACTCGCCGTTGATCCGCAGCAAGACGGTGAGTCACCTGAAGCTGTTCAAGCTTGCCCTCGACCAGGACGCCAACGCCCGCTGCATCCGCGGCGTGGCAGGCAATATTCACGCCCCGGGACACCCGCGTGTGCTGGTGGTACCGACCAACGAGGAGCGGCAGATCGCCCTCGACACCCTGGCCCTGCTCAGCGCCTGATTTCATCAAGGACAGCCCATGCATACCTTCTTCATCGCCCCTACCGGTTTCGGTGTCGGTCTCACCTCCATCAGCCTGGGCCTGGTTCGCGCCCTGCAACGCGCCGGGCTCAAGGTCGGCTTCTTCAAGCCGATCGCCCAACCGCATCAGGGCGACGAGGGCCCGGAACGCTCCAGCGAACTGATCGCCCGCACTCACGGCCTGACCCCACCCAAGCCATTGCCGCTGGCCCAGGTCGAGCGCATGCTCGGCGATGGCCAGCTGGACGAACTGCTGGAGGAGATCATCAGCCTGCACCAGCAGGCCGCCGAGGGCATGGACGTGCTGATCGTCGAAGGCATGGTGCCGACGCGCCACGCCAGCTACGCGGCGCGGGTCAATGTGCACCTGGCCAAGAGCCTGGACGCCGACGTGTTGCTGGTCTCCGCCCCGGAAGGCGAGGAAAGCGAGAACCTCACCGAGCTGTCCGACCGCATCGAGATCCAGGCCCAGCTGTTCGGCGGCCCGCAGGACCCCAAGGTGGTCGGCGTGATCCTCAACAAGGTGCGCCACCCACAGGGCATCGAGGTATTCACCGAGCAGCTCGGCCAGCTGTCGCCGCTGCTGCGTGGTGACAGCTTCCGCCTGCTCGGCTGCATTCCCTGGCAGGACGAGCTGAACGCGCCGCGCACCCGTGATGTGGCCGACCTGCTCAATGCCCGGGTGATCAACGCCGGCGACTTCGAACAGCGCCGGGTGCAGAAGATCGTCCTCTGCGCCCGCGCCGTGCCCAACACCGTGGCCCTGCTCAAACCCGGCGTGCTGGTGGTAACCCCCGGCGACCGCGACGACATCATCCTCGCCACCAGCCTGGCCGCGATGAACGGTGTGCCACTGGCCGGCCTGCTGCTGTGCAGCGACTTCCCGCCGGACCCGCGCATCCTCGAACTGTGCCAGGGCGCCCTGCAGGGCGGCCTGCCGGTGCTCAGCGTCAGCACCGGCTCCTACGACACGGCGACCAACCTCAACCGGATGAACAAGGAAATCCCGGTGGATGACCGCGAGCGCGCGGAAAAAGTCACCGAGTTCGTCGCCGGGCATCTCGACCTGGACTGGCTCAAGCTGCGCTGCGGCGCCCCGCGTGAGTTGCGCCTGTCGCCGCCGGCGTTCCGCTACCAGCTGGTGCGCCGCGCCCAGGCGGCGGACAAGCGCATCGTCCTGCCGGAGGGCAGCGAGCCGCGCACCGTGCAGGCCGCTGCCATCTGCCAGGCACGCGGCATCGCCCGCTGCGTGCTGCTGGCCAAACCGGAAGAGGTGCAGAGCGTCGCCAAGTCCCAGGGCATCGAACTGCCGGCCGGCCTGGAAATCCTCGACCCGGACCTGATCCGCGAGCGCTATGTCGAGCCCATGGTCGAGCTGCGCAAGGGCAAGGGCCTCAACGCCCCGATGGCCCTGGCCCAGCTGGAAGACACCGTAGTGCTGGGTACCATGATGCTGGCTTTGGATGAGGTCGACGGTCTGGTCTCCGGCGCCATCCACACCACCGCCAACACCATCCGCCCCGCCCTGCAGCTGATCAAGACCGCACCGGGCTACAACCTGGTGTCCTCGGTGTTTTTCATGCTCCTGCCCGAACAGGTGCTGGTGTATGGCGACTGCGCGGTGAACCCGGAGCCCAATGCCGCCGAGCTGGCCGAGATTGCCAGGCAGAGCGCCGCCTCGGCGGAAGCCTTCGGCGTACCGGCGCGGGTGGCGATGATCAGCTATTCGACCGGCGACTCCGGCAGCGGCGCCGAAGTGGAGAAAGTCCGCGAGGCCACCCGCCTGGCCCGCGAAGCCAACCCGGCCATGCTGGTGGACGGCCCACTGCAATACGACGCCGCCGCCATCGCCAGCGTAGGCTTGCAGAAGGCGCCCAACAGTCCGGTGGCCGGCCGTGCCACGGTGTTCATCTTCCCCGACCTGAACACCGGCAACACCACCTACAAGGCCGTGCAGCGCAGCGCCGACTGCGTCAGCGTCGGCCCCATGCTGCAGGGCCTGCGCAAGCCGGTGAACGACCTGTCGCGCGGCGCGCTGGTGGACGACATCGTCTACACCATCGCCCTGACCGCGATTCAGGCCGCCGCCAAAGGCTGAGTCGGGTCTTATGTAGGAGGGGTCTTGGCCGCAACCCAGGCAGCACAGACAGTCGCGGCCAAGGTCCCTCCTACAGGTTGCGCCAGGCTTGAGTAGGAGCGGCTTTAGCCGCGATGAGCGCCGCTCAAAGGCATCGCGGCTAAAGCCGCTCCCACAAAAAGCCTTCCTCCTGCATGTGCTCGCTGCTGCGATCGGTGCAAGCCAGACCCAACTCGGGACAGTTGCCCCCGCAGATGCCTCGCCGCAGTGGCAACTAGGCTAGAATCCGCCGCGCTCTGCCAGGCATGGACGACGGAGCTGACCGCCGAGTCGGTCATGACACTTGCCGTTCAGTGTACAAGCGTTAACCTTTGCGCCGGAGCCGCTTGCCGCAGGGAGTGCTGCAGGTATCCCAAACCACGGGGCAGACCATAAGCCCCCAGACCTGGAGCTGTCCGAGCCCATGCTGCACTTTCTGCCTGCCCCGCTGCGCGGCATCATCAGCGCCCTGCTGCTGGCCCTCAACACGCTGGTCATGTGCTGGCCACTGTTCCTCACTGCCCTGCTCAAGCTGCTGCTGCCGTTTCCCAGCGCCCAACGCGCGCTGCGCTTCGTCATGCACGGCATCGCCGAAGCCTGGATCGACATCAATAAGTTCTGGATGCGTCTGGCCCGCAAAACCCAGTGGGATGTCGAAGGCATCCAGGGCCTGGACATGCGCCACTCCTACCTGGTGACCAGCAACCACCAGAGCTGGGTCGACATCCTGGTGCTGCAGTACCTGCTCAACCGGCGCATGCCGCTGCTCAAGTTCTTCCTCAAGCAGGAGCTGATCTGGGTGCCGGTGATCGGCCTGTGCTGGTGGGCGCTCGAATTCCCCTTCATGAAGCGCTACAGCAAGGAATACCTGGCCAAGCACCCGGAGAAGCGCGGCCAGGACCTGGCCACCACGCGCAAGGCCTGCGAGCGCTACAAGAGCAACCCGGTGTCAGTGTTCAACTTCCTCGAAGGCACGCGCCTGACGCCGCAGAAGCATGCGCAGCAGCAATCGCCCTTCCAGCATCTGCTCAAACCCAAGGCCGGCGGCATCGCCTTCGTCCTGGATGCCATGGGCGAGCAGCTGGACGCGCTGGTCAATGTCACTGTCCACTACCCGGGCGGCAACCCCGGTTTCTGGGACCTGCTCTGCGGGCGCCTCGGTGAGGTCGTGGTGCGTTTCGAGAAGATGGACATTCCCGCCGAATTCATCGGCAAGAACTACGACCAGGATGAAACCTACCGCCTGCAGTTTCAGCAGTGGGTCAACCAGTTGTGGCAGGCCAAGGATGCCCAGCTGGCTGAGCTGCACCGCCAGTTCCCGGGCTGAACAGCGGCACGACAGCCCCAAGTCGCATACGGGCTATTGTCACAGTGGCGGCGCGCCCTCTTGCCGACACGCCGTTCGCAATCGCCACAAAGACTGCGGAGCTCCCCCAGAAACGCCAAAGGCCCCTTGCGGAGCCTTTGGTTTGGAGCCTCTAACTCAGTACTGCGCGCCGGGCAGTGGGCGCAGGGTGACTTCCACCCGACGGTTCTGTGCACGACCATCGGCCGTGGCGTTGCTGGCCACCGGCTGATCCGGGCCGGCGCCACGAGTGCTCAGGCGCGAAGCATCGACGCCCTGAGCCGACAGGTAGTTGGCCACGCTCTGCGCACGACGCTGCGAGAGGCTCATGTTGTAAGCATGGCTGCCGGTGCTGTCGGTGTGACCGACGATCTCGATACTGTTCTGGTTGTACTGGCGGAAGGACGCGGCCAGGTTGTTCAGCGGTGCGTAGAAGCTGCTGGCGATGTCCGCGGAATCAGTGGCGAAGGTAATGTTGCCAGGCATGATCAGCTGGATGTTGTCGCCCTGGCGCTGCACTTCCACACCAGTGCCCTGCATGCTGCGGCGTAGCTCTTCTTCCTGCTTGTCGACGTAATAGCCGTAGCCGGCACCCGCGGCACCCGCGACTGCGGCGCCAATCAGCGCGCCCTTGCCCCGGTTGTCATGGTTGATCGCCGCGCCGGCCACGGCGCCCGCCAGCGCGCCCAGCCCGCCATACTTGGCAGTTTTGCTCATGCCACCGCTCTGGCCACCGGCCTGGGCATCATAAGGGTTCTGCGAGGCACAGCCTGTCACCAAGGCAACCAGTACTGCGGCAAGGGTCAGGCGTGAAGTGTTGAACATGTTATTGGCTCCTGAAGCAGAGTTGACGGCCGGCAATACCGGCTAGAACTTAGATCGGCGGGAGTGGGAAAGATTCCTCAGCCCCGAACAAAGGGATTCTCGCGCATCTCGTCGCCCAGTCGAGTTTCCGGGCCATGGCCTGTGACCACGGTAGCATCCTCGTCCAGGGTATACAGGCGCTTGATCGAGCGCACGATGGTAGCCTGGTCGCCGCCCCACAGATCGGTGCGTCCGATACCGCGTCGAAACAGGGTATCGCCGGCGATCAGCAGCTTGGCCTCGGGGAACCAGAAGCTGGTGGAGCCCGGCGTGTGCCCCGGTGTGTGCAGCGCCACGCCGCAGCCACAGGCCAGCTCTTCATCGTCGGCCAACCACTGGTCCGGCGCCGGCACTGGCGTGTAGGGCACGCCGAACATGCGGCACTGCATCTCCAGATTGTCCCAGAGGAACTGATCGTCCTTGTGCAGGTGCAGGGTGGCGCCGGTCTTCTCCTTCATCTGCCCCGACGCGAGAAAATGATCCAGGTGCGCATGGGTATGAATGATGCTCACCACCTTGAGGCCATGAGCCTCCAGGCGCGCCATGATCAGCTCGGGATTGCCGCCCGGGTCGACGACGATGGCCTTCTTGCTGACGGGGTCGCCAATAATGGTGCAGTTGCACTGCAAAGGTCCGACGGGAAAAGTTTCGCGGATCAGGCTGGGCTGGGCAGTCTCGCTCATGGGGTGCTCCTCGTCGCTGGCACAGGGGCGGCACGATAATCGCTCGGCGCCCTGCCCGTCCATTTGCGGAACGCCCGGCGAAAGTTGGACGGGTCGCTGAAACCCAACAAGTGCGCGATTTCGAACAGCGGCAGGTGGGTGGTGCTCAGGTACTGCAGGGCCAGGCTGCGTCGCACCTCATCCAGCACTTGCTGATAGCTGGTACCGCTGGCTGCCAGATGCCGGCGCAAACTGCGCTCACTGGTGTGCAAGGCCCGCGCGGCAGCGGCCAGGTCGGGGAAATCTCCCGGGCGCGCCAGCAGCAAACGTCGTACCCGACTGAGCAGCCCCTCCTGCAGGTCCAGACTGGCCAGCAACGCCTCGCACTGCTGCTCGCACATTTGCATGGTGGCCGGGTTGGCCAACGCCATGGGGTGCGCCAGATAAGCCCGTGGCAGACGAAACCAGTGCCAGGGTTGATCGAAGCAGGCGGCGACGCCAAATGCCTGGCGGTAGCGCCCGGCATGCGCCGGCTCGGGAAAGGTAAAGCCGATCTCGATGCCCTGCGGCGGCTCGCCGAGGAGGAACTCGGCAATGCTGAACAGGCTGCCAAACAGGCCTTCTGCGGAAAAGCGACTGAGCGCTCCCAGCGGCACCGACTCGCTGGCGCGCAGTTCCAGGCTGTCAGGCTGCTCCACCAGCTGCAACTCGAAGGTCAGTCCGAGCACCCGGTAATAACGCAACGCGAAGTGGATGGCCTTGCCCAGATCGGCGCTCGATAGCAGGGCATAGCCGAGAATACCGTGGGCCGAAGCATTCAGACGCAGGCCAAGCAGCAACCCCAGTGCCGGCTCGTCGCACAGCGTCAGGGCGCTGCTGGCCAGCAGGTGGAAGTCGGCCAGGGCTAGGCGCCCCGTGGGGTTTTGCAGGATCTCGGCACGCAGCCCGGCACTGGCCAACAGCGCGGCGCGGCTGACACCGTATTCCTCAGCCAGCTGCAACAGAGCCTCGGCATAGGCCAACGGAGCCAGTTCGGCGGTGAGGATCGTGGTTTTGCTCATGACAGGCATTGGCCGGATATGACCTGAAGAATGGCTGAAGATAACCTTGTCCGGAAATGACCGACAAGACCATAGTCCCGACAAATCATAAGAATGAATCGGGAGGCCGCATGCCCAGCACGACCCCGCAGGATTTGCAGATCAAGCCACGCCAGCCGGAGTTCGAGCTGCCCGCACCCTGGGCACGCCACTGGCATGGCGACAACGCATTCAAGAGCCACTTCTTCGATGCCATGTCGCTGCTGTTTCCGGACGGCGAGCGTTTCTTCATCGACTCGGTACGGGCCTTCCGCGACCAGGTGAGTGACCCTCTGCAACAGGCGCAGATCCGCGGATTCATTGGTCAGGAGGCGCATCACAGCCGCGAGCACGAACACTACAGCGAGGCCCTGCGTGCCAGTGGCTACGACCTCGACTACCTGGAGAAGCGCCTGAAAAAGCGCCTGGCCTTCGTGCGCAAGCATCTGCCCGCCAAGGTGCATCTGGCGGCAACCGTGTCGGTCGAGCATCTGACCGCGATCATGGCCGATGCCATTTTGCAGAACCCGGACTGGCTGGCCGGCGCCGACCCGCAGATGGCGCGTCTTTGGCGCTGGCATGCCCTGGAGGAGAGCGAGCACAAGGCCGTGGCCTTCGACCTCTATCAGCAGGTCTGCGGCAACGTCTGGCTACGGCGCCGGGCCATGTTGCAGAGCACGTTCTTCTTCAGCCTGGATACCTTCAAGGGCCTGGTGCACATGCTGCGGCGCGACGGACTCCTGTGGAACTGGCGCGTATGGCGCGACGGCCTGGCCTGGTTATGGGGCAGTCGCGGCATCCTGCGGCCGTTGGTGCGGGTGTACTGCGATTACTACCGCGCCGACTTCCACCCCTGGCAACACGACAACCTGCAACTGATCCATGCCACCCGGCGCGAGTTCGACCCCGAACTCAGTTGAGCAGCCCCAGGCTCTTGGCCCGCGCGACGGCCTGGGTGCGCCGCTCCACGCCCAGCTTGCCGTTGATGTGGCGGGCGTGAGTCTTGACCGTGTGCAGGGAGATGAACAGCTTGTCGCTGATTTCCTGGTTGGAACAGCCCTGAGCGATCAGACGCAGCACCGCCAGCTCGCGACTGCTCAACGCTTCGGCGAGAACGGAAGCGTCATGCACTGGCTCGTCCAGGCCTTGCGGCAGATGTTGGCGCAGCGCTTCGGTAAGCGGCGTACGGGGTGCACTCAGCAACTGTTCATGCAACCAGGCTGGCTGATGCATCAGCAACTCATGGAAAGGCAGCAGAGCACCACCGGAGCTGATCTCGAAAGCGCCATGCAACTGCAACTGGGCCTCACGCTCACGCCCCGCAGCATGCAGCAACAGGCTCAATTGCACCTGAGCGAAGCTACTCAACAGCTGCGCCCCTCGCCCCTGAGCGCGCAGGATCAGAGCCCGCAGACGCCGCTCGGCCGCCTCGCCCTCACCCTTGCGCCGCTCCAGGGCCGCCTGCTGCAACTCGATATGCAAAGAAAGCTGCGGGTGGAACTCCGGCGCCGTGGCCGCCTGCTCGCCAGAATAGGTATCTGCCAGACGAAGCAGCCAGGCACCTGCCAGGTCGATCTGTCCCTGACTGAGCCACAGCTCACACTTGGTCAGGGTGATCATCGACAGGTAATACACCGGCGGCACATCCCAGATATGCATCAGCCGTTCAGCTTCGGCTAGAAAGGCAAAAGCTTCGTTCAGACGCCCCGCACGCCCCTCCTGGCTGGCCAGCAGGCAATAGCCGACCAGCAGACTGATATCGCGGCAGTTGCGCGCCTCGGCAATGCCTTCGAGTAGACGCTGGCGCGCGTCCTGCGGACGCATCCGCAGCGCCAGCAAGAAGCCCTCGTACAACGCCAGTCGCGCGCGCACCGCATACATCCGCTGAGGCGGCAGCCCGCGCAAGCGTTCCAGTCCGGCCTGTACTTCTTCCTGACCACGCAGTACTTCCCCACGCACCAGCAGTACCCGGGCTCTGTCGTAGTGGCAGAAGGCTTCAAACAATGGATTGGCTTGGCGCTGGGCCAGTTCCAGGGCTTCACGGTTGAGACCCCGGGCACGCCACAGGTCGCCATGCACCATGGCCAGGTTGGCCAGTGTGGACAGGCACAGCAGACGAGAGCCGTAATGCTCCGCAGGCATTGCCGCCAACGCCTCGCCACAATAGGCCTCGGCACGCTGACTATCACCGCGTCCGCGGGCGATGACGCCACTGACCGATAGCCACTGAGCCAGCAAGGACTGTTGCTCGGCCTGGCTGGGAGCCGGCAGGAAACGCACCAACTGGCTGGCCAACTCTTCTGCCGCATCGAGCTGACAGGCCAGGGCCAGCGCCCAGCTGTACAGCAGGATCAACCGAGGCGTGCTGCTCAGCAGGCTGTCGGGCAAGTCCATTTTCCAGCGCAGTAGCAAGGCTACGTTCTGCTCGGCCAGCAGATGCTCTTCAGAAAAATTCTGTACCAGGCTGGCAGCCACATCGGGCTGGCCGGCGCGCAGTGCCTGTTCCACTGCCTCATCGAGTATGCCCTGCTCGCTGTACCAACGACAGGCGCGCAAATGCAGACGCGCCGTCGGTTGCGACTGGTGCTGTTGCGGATTGGCACGCAACAGGTCGGAGAACAGATGGTGGTAACGGAACCAGCGCCCCTGCTCGTCAAGCGGCACCAGAAAGACCTGATGCGCCTGCAGGTGCTGGAGCATGGCCGCACTGTCATGACTGTCGCGCAAGGCATCACACAACTCGGCACAGAAGCGCTCCAGGCAGGCCGTGTCGTAGAGAAAGGCCTGCAGTTCGGCCGACTGACGCTCGATCACTTCTTCCAGTAGGTATTCGCGAATCATGCCCCGCGCGCCATGCAGGCTTTCTTCGCCTTCGCTCGCGGTCAGCAACCACAGGCGCAACCCAGCTATCCACCCCTCGCTACGCTCGAGCAGGTTATCCAGGGTAGCCTGAGGCAGATCTGCCCCCTGCGCTCCCAGTAGTGCTCGCGTCTCTTCGGCATTGAGGCGCAGGTCCTGCTCCTGCAGCTCCAGCAGCTGACGCGACAGGCGCAGACGTGCCAGATGCCAATCTGGGCGCTGGCGGCTGGTCACCAGCACCAGCATACTCGCAGGCAGATGATTGAGGAAAAACTGCAGGCAGCGATCCAGCACCGCGCCCTGAGCCAGGTGATAGTCATCCAGCACGACCAGCAAAGGGCACTCGGGATCGAGACGATCATTGAGTTCATCAAGCATGCTGCCCAGCCACTCTTCGAAGGCGAATGGCTGATGACGCTGGCGCAGCTTGAGCATGCCCATGGCCTCCTCGCCGATGCCCGGGAAGTGCTCGCGCAAGCCTTCAAGCAGGCGCTCAAGGAAGCGCCCTGGGTCACTGTCACGCCGACTGAGGCCCAACCAGAGACTCTGCCAGTTGTCAGGCAGTCGCTCACAGAACTCCACCGCCAGCGAGCTCTTGCCGAAGCCGGCCGGCGCGCTGATCAGCAGCAGGCGCCCACCCATGCCATCCTCCAGGCGCTCGCACAGGCGCGGCCTGCGGACATGCCCGGCCGGCAATGGGGGACGATAGAAGCGGACATCGCCAGCAGTGTCTGGGGAGGCGTGAGTCAGAGAGGAACGGGAAAGATCGGTCACAAGCAGGATGAGTCTTCAGCTGACGCGAAATGACCGCAGCCTATCCCCTCATGGCCATGAAAAGAAGCCCATAGCGACAGGCAAACACAAAAAAGCCGGCACTAGGCCGGCTTCTTCGTGCAACGTGTAGCTTAGCGAACGCCAGCCTGACGCAGAGCGGCAGGGGTGTAGTCGCTGCTGGAGGCCTTGTAGTTGAAGTCGTAGGACTGTTTCTCCTCGTTCTTCATACCCAGAGCCAGGTAACGGCCGGAGATGATGTCGTGCAGGGTTTCCACGGTGTACCACGGCACTTGCTTGTCGTAGTAGTACTGGGAGTGAGCCTCGGCGACACGCCACAGGGCACCGCGACCGTCGTAGTGGTCGATCACCGCGGCCTGCCAGGTATCCTCATCAATGAACACATCACGCTTGGCGTAGATGTGGCGCTCGCCGGCCTTCAGGGTACCGGTGACATGCCAGACGCGGTGCAGCTCGTAGCGAGTGTGCTCCGGGTTCAGGTGACCGGCCTTGATGATGTCGGAGTACTTGAGGTTCGGCGAGTCCAGCTTGTAGGAGTTGTACGGAATGTAGATCTCCTTCTTGCCGTTCAGCTTCCAGTCGTAACGGTCAGGCGCACCGTTGTACATGTCGAAGTTGTCGGAAGTCCGCAGACCGTCGGCCGCGGTACCCGGACCGTCGTAGGACACCTGCGGGGCACGACGCACACGACGCTGACCGGCGTTGTACAGCCAGGCCAGACGCGGCTCCTTCACCTGGTTCAGAGTCTCATGAACCAGCAGTACGTTACCGGCCAGACGCGCCGGAGCGGTCACTCGCTGCTTGAAGTAGAACAGGATGTTGGTCGGCTTGCTCGGATCGTAGTCGGTCAGGCTGGTCGGGAAGGTGAACTCATCCTGGAAGTACACCAGGCTGTAGGAACCGTTGGCCTGCGGAGTAGCCTGGGTCACCAGGCGACGCACGCTGCCGCCGCGGTAGCGGGTGATCTGGTTCCAGATCGCTTCCAGACCGTTCTGCGGGATCGGGAAGGGGTAGGCAGTCTTGAAGTTCTCCAGACCGTTACCGCCTTCGACCAGCTTGGTGTTGGTGGCGTTGATCTTCACATCATCCAAAACGCTCTGCGGAGCAGTGGCGCTGCGGTGAGTGGTATACACCGGGATCTTGAAGCTGTCCGGGTAGCGCTTGAACATGGCCTGCTGACCGGGGGTCAGCTTGTCCTTGTACTGGTCGACGTTCTGCGCGGTGATGGTGAACAGCGGCTGCTCGTTCGGGAACGGGTTGGACAGGAAGCCACGAGCGTCGGCGGTGCCGGCGTTCTGCGGCAGGCCGCCGGTCCACTCGGGAATGGAGCCATCCGCATTACCGGCCTTCTCCGCGCCCAGTGGAGTCAAGGTGGTGCCCAGCTTGGCTGCTTCCTCGGCGGAAACGGCAGCCATCACGCTGGTGGCCAGCAGAGACATTGCCAGGGCACCGGTTTGCATCAGTAGTTTTGTAGTTTTCATCTGCATACGTTCCTGTTGATCCCGATCCTTAGAAGTTCACGCCGAGGCTGAGTGCAACAAAGTCACGATCAATGTTGGTGTTGTACTCGCCACCGAAAAAGTCGGTGTAAGACAGGCTGGCGGTGTAGGTGTTCTGGTACTCGGCATCCAAACCAAGACTGATGGCCTTATTACCCTCGTTAAAGGTCGGACCATAACCATCCACGTCGTGCGACCAGGACAGATTCGGCTTCAGGTTCACGCCGGCGAACACATCCGGGTAATCGAGGATAGCGCGAGCGCGGTAGCCCCAGGATGTGTTGGTGAAATAGCCCTTGCTATTGCACTCGTCGGGGTTAGCAGTGTTGGCAATACCGGTGCAGAGGCTATTAGTCGGCAGCTCGCCGGAGCCGAACTCAGCAGCACGGCCAAAGCGCAGCTCGTTCTTACCCAGGTCACTGACATGGCTGTAACCCACCTCACCCACGAGGGTCAGACGCGAGGCACCCATGACCTGATCGACAAACTGAGTGACTGTGAGCTGGGCCTGGGTCAGCGGCTTGCGTACATAGCCTTTGAGAACCTCACCAGAGCCGAAGGCTGCTTGGCCGCTGGTAAAGATCGGACTATTGGTGTCAACACCCAATGCATCAGAGGTTGGCCCCTGGGCGATAGAGGCCAGTGTCAGGTCAAAGGTGTTGATCTGCATTGGCATGTTGGGCCGATAGCTCAACTCACCGGCTACCGCAGTCGAGCCAATATTGGTGGAGAAGCTAACGCCATGCAGACGGATGTCTTCCGGATAATCCAGATAATACTTGGCAAACAGCTCGCCAGTTGCTGGATCTTCCACTGCGCCAGGGCTCAGGTAGATATCCTGACCAGCGATGTACGACAGAATCGGCGTGCGACTGTGGTAGTTCATGGTGTAGAAGCCGAACTCGGTATCGTTGAGTTCGGGCGAGTACCAGCGCAGAGCAACACCCCATTGGCCGCTATCACGCGCGTCTTGATCTCCTGCACGCCCAACGTAGCGATAACCGGTACTGCCTGGCCCACCCAGGTCACTGCCCAGAACGGCCAAACGATCAGTACAGCCATCAGCTACAGGGTCAACAGAGAAGAAGGTCCCGCAGTTATCCACTACGGTCTGGTCCCACTCCAGTTGATAGAAGGCCTCGGCCGACAGGTTATCGGTCAGGCTCTGCGACACATAGAACATGTTGACCGGAATCAGACCTTCTTTGATCTCCGCGCCAGGACGGCGGAAAGCGGCCACGTCAACCGGGTTAATCGAGTTGATCGAGTTGAAAATGAAGGTACTTTCACCCCAGCTCACCACCTGCTTACCGAAACGCGCAGAACCCGGCTGATCGGCGATGGAGTAGTTGTGATAGATGAAGGCGTCGAGGATCTGCGCACCGGAGGCCTGGGCAGCTTCCTTGCGATTGTGATCATCGATGTCATAGAGCAGGCGGCTCTCGTCCTTCAGCTCGAAGTCGTACCAGTATTTGCCGCGCACGAACACGCCGGTGTCGCCGTACTTCAGTTCAAGGTCGTGGATGCCCTTGAAGATCTTGGAGAAGGTCTCGCCCTTCTTGAAGTTCAGACGACCATCATCGCCGGTCTGAGAGGACGCGGAACCGCCATTGCGCTGACCGACCAGATCTGGATCGGCACCGCGCACAGCCCAGCTGGCACCAACAGACAGAGAGGAATCGAACTGGCCTTCGATCTCACCGATTTCAAAAGTGATACCGAAGGCCGGGGCAGCGAGAGTGGAGGCAAGGCTGACTGCCAGAGGCAGCTTGGCCAGTCGCCAGAACGGTTTTTGGGTTGTCATCGACGCTACTCCATGTGTTTTTTGTTATGGATGCGGCGGACTATAGTCACCCCCCTTTAGAGCTAGATCCCCCTAAAGTGTGATTTCAAGCCAGCAGCCTCTCTAGACCGGCCAGTCACGCAATCAAGAGACCGGCCAAGCACACCTGGAATAGCAATTAACAAGCCAAACATTTAACCGGATTTGCGGGTATTAACCGCAAATCCGGGCCCATTCAGCCTAAAGAGTGGAAAGAAATGCGCTGCCGGAGGCCTGCCACTGGGCGATATCCAGGCGGATTCGCTTCTTATCCAGTTTCCCCACACTGGTCTTGGGAATTTCAGTAACAATCGCAATCTGACTGGGAATGGCCCACTTGTTGATGTTGCCCTGCTCGACAAAGGGCTTGAGGTGTTCCTTCAAGCCTTTGGCATCCAGTTCCTGACCATCACGCAGCACCAAGAGCGCGAAGGGACGCTCGCCCCACTGCGGATCGGGAATACCCACCACCGCCACTTCGCGCACGGCCGCATGGCGACTGATCAGATCCTCCAACTCCAGCGAGGACAACCATTCGCCACCGGTCTTGATCACATCCTTGATACGGTCGCGGATATCGATGAATCCGAAATCATCCAGGGTGGCAACGTCACCGGTATGCAGCCAGCCGTGCTCCCACAGCTCGGCACTTTTCTGCGGCTCGTTGAAGTAGCCCATGGTCAGCCAGGGCGCGCGCAGCACCAATTCACCCTGGGTCTCACCGTCGGCCGGCAGCAACTGGCCGTCCGCTCCCATCAGCGCAGCTTCCACCAGCGGCACCGGCACGCCAGCCTTGATGCGGTAGGTGGTGCGCTCATCCTCGGAGCCAGCCATCAACTCATCGTTGATATGTGCACAGGAAATCAGCGGGCAGGTTTCGGACATGCCGTAAGCAGCGGTCAGTTGAATGCCGCGGGCCTTGGACGCCTCATACAGCGCGCGGTTGAGCGCACTACCACCAATGATCACTTTGAGCCCGCCGAAGTCGTAACCCTGCGCCGTCGGCGCATTGAGCATCATCTGCAGAATGGTCGGTACGCAGTGGGAGAAGGTGACCTTTTCCTCACGGATCAGCCGGCACAGCATGTCCGGCTCGTAACGCCCCGGATAGACCTGCTTGATGCCGAGCATGGTGGCCACATAGGGAATGCCCCAGGCATGCACGTGGAACATCGGCGTGATCGGCATGTAGACATCGGCGGTACCCAGCAGACGTACGCTGTCCAGGCTGCCCAGCACACTGGCCTCGGCCAGGGTGTGCAGCACCAGTTGCCGGTGGGTGAAGTACACGCCCTTGGGGTTGCCGGTGGTGCCGGTGGTATAGAAGGTGGTGGCCACCGAGTTTTCGTCGAAATCGGCGAAGTCATACTGGGTACTGGCGGCAGCCAACAGGCTCTCGTACTCACCTACCAGATTAGCCAGATCCGCTGTTTTACTGGCCTCATCGGTAAGCAGCAGGGTCTTCTCCACCGTAGTCAGCTGACTTTCGATGCTCTTGTACAGGCCCACGAACTCGCTGTTGATCAGGACGAATTTGTCCTCGGCGTGATTCATGGTGTAGAGGATCTGGTCGGCGGACAGGCGAATGTTGATGGTGTGCAGTACCGCCCCGATCATCGGAATGGCGAACATGCATTCCAGATAACGATGGCTGTCCCAGTCCATCACAGCCACGGTGTCACCAGCCTTGACCCCGGCATCCGTCAACACATTGGCCAGGCGGGCCACTCGCTCATTGAAGGTCGCGTAGCTATAGCGCAGCTTGTCGCGGTAGACGATCTCCCGGGTCTTCTCATAGCGGCTGCCGGACAGCAAAAGACGCTTGATCAGCAGGGGGGCCTGGTTGGCGTTTTCAGTTGGCGGAATGACACGGGTCTGCAGCATGGCGATCACCTGATTGTTTGAAGTTGTTGTTGAGCGACAATCTAGAACCGTGCCGGCATGGCTTAATCAACCCAAAGAATGATTTTCCAGGTGACCCTTTGGCCACTTTCGGTCACACAGTAGAATCGGTGCGTTACGCCGCTCCGGCTTCACTCTTCAGAGGTAATACCGATGTCCGATATCGTCATCGTCAGCGCCGCCCGCACCCCCATGGGCGGCTTCCAGGGCAGCCTGTCCAGTGTTCCGGCCGTAGAACTGGGCGCCATCGCCATTCGCGAGGCGGTGGCCCGCGCCGGCATCGCGCCGGCTGACGTGCAGGAAGTAATCATGGGTTGTGTGCTGCCCGCCGGCCTCAAGCAGGGCCCAGCCCGCCAGGCCTCGCTGAACGCGGGCCTGCCGGCCACCACCGGCTGCACCACCATCAACAAGCTGTGCGGTTCAGGCATGAAGGCCGTGATGCAGGCCTTTGACGCCCTCAAGGCCGGCAGCAACGAGGTGATGGTCGCTGGCGGCATGGAAAGCATGTCCAACGCCCCCTACATCATCGAGAAGGCCCGTACCGGCCTGCGCATGGGCCACGGCGAGATCAAGGACCACATGTTCTTCGACGGCCTGGAAGATGCCCGCACCGGCCGCCTGATGGGCTCCTTCGCCCAGGAAACCGCCGACAAGTACGGCATCACCCGTGAGGAAATGGACGCCTACGCCATCGAGTCGCTGAAGCGCGCCCAGGCCGCCATCCAGAACGGCGAACTGGCCAGTGAGATCGTCCCGGTCACCGTCACCAGCCGTAAAGGCGAAGTGGTGGTGAAGGACGACGAACAGCCGCTGACCGCCAATCTGGACAAGATTCCGACCCTCAAGCCGGCGTTCAAGAAGGACGGCACCATCACCGCCGCCAACGCCAGTTCGATCTCCGACGGCGCCAGCGCGCTGGTCCTTATGACCGCCGAGGAAGCAGCCAAGCGCGGCCTCAAGCCGCTGGCGAAGATCGTCGCCCACGCCACCCAGAGCCAGGACCCGAGCGAGTTCACCATCGCGCCGATCGGCGCCATGAGCAACCTGCTCAAGAAGACCGGCTGGAGCAAGGCCGACGTTGACCTGTACGAGATCAACGAAGCCTTCGCCATGGTCACCATGCTGGCCATGCGTGAGCACGGCCTGGACCACGCCAAGGTCAACGTCTACGGCGGCGCCTGCGCCCAGGGCCACCCGGTGGGCTCCACTGGCTCGCGCCTGATCGTCACCCTGATCAACGCCCTGCAGAAGAAGGGCGGCAAGCGCGGCGTGGCCTCGCTGTGCATCGGCGGCGGCGAAGCGACTGCCGTGGCCATCGAACTGCTGTAACCAGCACGCGAATGAAAAGCCCCGCCTAGGCGGGGCTTTTTTATAGGCGACGCTCTTATCGAAGCTCGGTAAAGGCCAGCTTGACGCCCAACCCCACCAGGACCGCGCCCATCAACCGGTCGAACCAATGCCCCAGACGCGCGAAGCCGGCGCGCACGCGGCGCTGGCTGAACAACAGTGCCACCAGGCAGAACCAGGTGGCCGTGGCGAAGGCCAGGTAGACGCCGTAACCCGCTTGCACCGTCAGCGGCGTATGCGGGTTGATCACCACGGTGAACAGCGAGAGGAAGAACAGCGTGGCTTTGGGGTTCAGACCGTTGGTAACAAAACCAGTCATGAAGGCACCGCGTGGCGAGCGCTCGGCGCCATCCACAGCCACGTCCATGCCACCCGGCGCCGCCGGCTTGGCGCGCAGGGCCTTGATGCCGATGTAGAACAGGTAGGCCGCTGCCAGCCACTTCAGCGCGTTGAACAGCACGATGGACTGCGACACGATCAGGCCGATGCCCAGCAGCGAGTAGGCGACATGGACGAAGATGCCGGTACCCACGCCCAGCGCCGTCCAGGTGCCTGCGCGGCGACCATGAGCCACGCTCTCGCGCACCACGACAGCGAAGTCCGGTCCCGGGCTGGCCACTGCCAGCAAGTGGATCAACGCCACAGTCAAAAACTCCGCCCAGTACATGCGACCTCCGAAGGGTGGGAATCGGTGAGACAGGCTGGCAACCTTACGCCACTGCAACGCATCCAGACAGGTACAGCTGATGAGCAACAGCACCCGCGCGGTCTTCCTCGACCACGCTTCTCTTGATCTTGGCGACCTCGACATGTCGCCGCTGCGCCAGGTATTCGGCGAACTGACTCTGCATGCCACCAGCACTGCCGCCGAGGCGACCGAGCGCCTGCAGGGCGCCCAGGTGGCGATCAGCAACAAGGTGCGCCTGGACGCGGACACCCTGGCCGCCTGCCCCGAGCTGAAGCTGATCCTGGTGTCCGCCACGGGCACCAACAACATTGACCTGGCCGCCGCCTGCGAGCACGGCATCACCGTCGCCAACTGCCAGGGCTACGGCACCGCCTCGGTGGCGCAGCACGCGCTGATGCTGCTGCTTGCCCTGGCCACACGCCTGCCCGACTACCAGGACGCGGTTCGTAACGGGGCCTGGCAGCGCGCCAGCCAGTTCTGTCTGCTGGACTTCCCGATCATCGAGCTGACAGGCAAGACCCTCGGCATCCTCGGCCATGGCGAACTGGGCGGTGCCTTCGCCCGCCTGGCCGAAGCCCTGGGCATGCGCGTGCTGTATGGCGCCCTGCCCGGTCGCCCGCCACGCGCCGATCGCCTGCCACTGAGCGAACTGCTGCCGCAAGTCGATGCCCTCAGCCTGCACTGCCCACTGACCGAGCAGACCCGCCATCTGATCGGCGCCGCCGAACTGGCGCTGCTGAAACCCCAGGCACTGCTGCTCAACACCGCCCGCGGTGGCCTGGTCGACGAGCAGGCGCTGGCCGACTGCCTGCGTGCCGGCCATCTGGGTGGCGCGGCGTTCGACGTGCTCAGCGAGGAACCGCCGCGCCATGGCAACCCGCTGCTGGCGAACGATATCCCGCGCCTGATCATCACCCCGCACAACGCCTGGGGCAGCCGCGAGGCCCGCCAGCGCATCGTCGGCCAATTGTCGGAGAATGCCCGCGCGTTCTTCTCCGGCGCCCCCATCCGCGTGGTCAACGGGTAAACTACGCGGCTTTTTGACCCGGAGATCGCCATGGACCCACGAAGCGAAGTGCTGCTGCGCCAGCCAGAGCTGTTCCAGGGCGATCTGTTGCTGGCCGGTCTGCCGGCCGATGACCTGCTGGGCCAGTTGCCCCGTGCACAGGGCTGGAGCTGGCATGCCGGCGAACACAACAGGCTCGAAACCCGCTTCGCCGGGCGTTGCCAGTTCGGCACCCGAGCTCCCGAGCGCCACTTCGACGGTGCCGTGTTGTTCCTGCCGAAATCGCGCGAACTGACCGACTATCTGCTGCAGGCCCTGGCCACGCGCCTGGCCGGTCGCGCGCTGTATCTGGTCGGCGAGAAACGCGGCGGCATCGAACGCGCCGCCAAACAGCTGAGCGCGTTCGGCAAACCGCGCAAGCTGGACAGCGCCCGCCACTGCCAGCTGTGGCAGGTGACGATAGAGAACGCACCGGCAGCCCCCGATTTGCACGCCCTCGCCCAGCGCTTCGAGCTGCAACTGGCCGACGGCCCGCTGCAGGTGCTGAGCCTGCCCGGGGTGTTCAGCCATGGTCGCCTGGACCGCGGCAGCGCCTTGCTGCTGGAGCACCTGGACAACCTGCCGCCAGGCCACCTGCTCGACTTCGGTTGCGGCGCCGGCGTGCTGGGCGCCACGCTCAAACGCCGCTATCCGCAGAGTCAGGTCAGCATGCTCGATGTCGATGCCTTCGCCGTCGAGAGCAGCCGCCTGACCCTGGCCGCCAACGGCCTGGATGCCGAGGTTATCGCCGGTGACGGTATCGATGCGGCACCCAAGGGCCTGGCCGCCATCATCAGCAACCCGCCCTTCCATACCGGCGTGCACACCGACTACCAGGCCAGCGAACACCTGCTGCGCCAGGCCGCACGGCATCTGGACAAAGGCGGCGAGCTGCGCCTGGTGGCCAACAGTTTCCTCAAGTACCCACCGCTGATCGAACAACACCTGGGGCCTTGCACGATCCTCAACGAAGGCGACGGCTTTCGTATCTACAACGCCCACCGCCGCTAAGCACACGCCCTGAATCAGACTCAGGCGTCGGCCAAGCCGAACGCCCTGGAGCCCATTTGTGACCGAAAACACCCAACCTCATCTGCATCGCGTCCTGAAACCGCGCCATCTGAACATGATTGCCATCGGCGGCTCGATCGGTACCGGTCTGTTCGTTGCCTCCGGTGCCACGGTCGCCAGTGCCGGCCCCGGCGGCGCCCTGCTGGCCTACGCGCTGATCGGAGTAATGGTGTATTTCCTCATGACCAGCCTCGGCGAGATGGCCGCGCACATCCCGGTTTCCGGCTCGTTCAGCACCTATGGCAGCCGCTTCGTCGACGATGGCTTCGGCTTCGCCCTGGGCTGGAACTACTGGTACAACTGGGCGGTGACCATCGCCGCCGAACTGGTCGCGGCGCAGCTGATCATGAGCTTCTGGCTGCCCGATGTACCCGGCATCTACTGGAGCGCCCTGTTCCTCGGCCTGATGTTCCTGCTCAATGTGTTTTCAGTGAAAGGCTTCGGCGAGAGCGAGTTCTGGTTCGCCCTGATCAAAGTAGTCACCGTGGTCGTGTTCATCGGCATCGGCCTGGCCACCATCTTCGGCATCATGAGCGGCATCGAGTCACCGGGCTTCAGCAACTTCACCACCGGTGAAGCGCCGTTCGTAGGCGGCCTGCAGGCCATGGTCGGGGTGATGATGATCGCCGGCTTCTCCTTCCAGGGCACCGAGCTGATCGGTATCGCCGCCGGCGAGTCGGAGAACCCGAAGAAGAACATCCCCATCGCCATCCGTCAGGTGTTCTGGCGCATCCTGATGTTCTACATTCTGGCGATCTTCGTGATCGGCATGCTGATCCCCTACAACGAGCCGAGCCTGCTGCAGAACGACGCCAGCGACATCAGCGTGTCGCCCTTCACCCTGCTGTTCGAGCGCGCCGGCTTTGCCGCGGCGGCCAGCGTGATGAATGCCGTGATCCTCACCGCCATCCTCTCCGCCGGCACTTCGGGCATGTACGCCTCGACCCGCATGCTCTACAACCTGGCGACTCAAGGTAAAGCCCCCCGGCTGTTCGCTCGCCTGTCCGCCAGGGGTGTGCCGCGCAACGCGCTCTACGCCACGACGCTGGTTGGCGCGCTGTGCTTTTTCACTTCCATCGTCGGTGATAGCACCCTGTACACCTGGCTGCTCAATACCTCAGGCATGTGCGGCTTCATCGCCTGGCTCGGCATCGCCGTGTCGCACTACCGTTTCCGCAAGGGCTACCAGGCACAGGGCGGGCGCCTGCAAGACCTGCCCTATCGCGCCAAGCTGTTCCCCTTCGGTCCCCTGTTCGCCTTTGCCCTGTGCCTGCTGATCACCCTGGGGCAGAACTACCAGGCCTTCGTCGGCGTAACCATCGACTGGGCCGGGCTGGTCGCCACCTACATCAGCCTGCCGCTGTTCCTCGCCATCTGGCTGGGTTATCGGCTGAAAAATGGCAGCAGACTGGTTTCCTACCGCGACATGGATGTGCGCGGCAGCGAAGACTGAGGTTGCCCCACCGGCGCGCTTTGGGCACAATGCGCGCCGTCCTAGGGGAGTAGTCTCCCGTGAGCGCCCTGCTCACCCGGCATGCGTCAACACACTTGCTCCGCAGAGCATGGCGCATGCGACCCAAGGCCCACAGAGGCACGGGTTTGACAAGACCTATGACACGCACACCTCACCCGGGGCGGGAAGGTCGTACGTGTCATAGCTAACCGTCGAACCCGCCCCTGTAGGAACGCCTGATGATGTTGGAATCCCTGCTCGTCCCCACCGGTATCGTGGCCCTCGCCGAAATCGGCGACAAAACGCAGCTGCTCGCGCTGTTGCTCGCTGCGCGCTTTCGCCGCCCCTGGCCCATCATCTGGGGCATAGTCGTCGCCACCTTGGCCAACCACTTCGCCGCAGGCGCGGTAGGCAACTGGGTAGCCGGATTCTTCTCTCCCAGCACCCTGAGCTGGATTCTCGCCGCCAGCTTCGCTGCTGTCGCGCTGTGGACGCTGGTTCCGGACAAACTCGACGATGACGAGGAGTCCAACCTCAAGCGTTTCGGCCCCTTCCTCACCACCCTGGTCGCCTTCTTCCTCGCCGAAATGGGCGACAAGACCCAGGTCGCCACTGTGATGCTGGCCGCCCAATACCCTGATTTTGTACTGGTGGTGATTGGCACGACCCTGGGCATGCTGATTGCCAACGTCCCCGTGGTACTGGCCAGCCACTTCGCCGCCGATCGTCTGCCGCTGACGCTCATTCGTCGCCTGGCAGCCCTGGCTTTCGCCGCTCTGGCCATCTACGCAGCCTGCCAGGCACTGGGTTTGGGCGCGTAGCTGCAGTCACCGCTTGTATGAACGGCTTCACAGCCAGAGGCTGAATCAGGTCTCAGTGCTGGTATTCTGTGCAGCGGATTGCACAATCCCGTCAAAGGAGCAGTACATGTCAATGGACGAAATGAAACGACGCGTGCGCCAGCACATCGACCTGACCTGGAACAAGGGCCGCCTGGCCCTGGCCGAGCAGATGCACGGTGCGGATTTCCTCTACAAAAGCTCATTCATCGGCCGCCCGCTGAACAGCGCGGCCTTCACCCAGATGGTGCAGGAAATCCGCAGCGCCATGCCGGACATGGAGGTCGTGGTCGAGGAATGTATCGCCGAGGGCTACAAGGTGGTGACCTGGAGCACCCTGATCGGCACCATCGAAAAGCCCGCGCTCGGCTACCCGCCGAGCGACAAGGTGCTGAGCATTTCGGCCATGGCCTTCTGGACCCTGGCACCGAATGGCGATATTCGTGAGATCTGCACCATGTTTGACATGGAGAGCTTCCGCGCCCAACTGGGTCTGGAGACTCGTCCCTACGCAGAAAAAGCCCTGCCCTGATATGAAAACGGCGCCTACTGGCGCCGTTTTCATTATTTCCGAGCCTGCTGATAGAGCGGCATCACCTTCGGGATCGCCGCCCGCAGCGCCGCTATACGCGAACTGGAAGACGGGTGAGTGCTCATGAACTCGGGCGGCGCACCACCGCCAGCCTGGCTCATTTTCTGCCACAGGCTGATCGCCGCATTCGGGTCATAGCCGGCGCGCGCCGACAGTTCCAGGCCGATGATGTCCGCCTCGTTTTCATTGGAACGACTGTTCGGCAACGTCATCAGGTACTCCACCCCGGTATCCGCCATCTGCTTACCGGCCTCCCCCAACCCCAGCAATGCCGAGCCAAGCTGAGTGGCCATCTGCGTACCGTAGGCCTTGGACATGGCCTCGCGGCTGTGTTCGCGCAAGGCATGGGCGATCTCATGGCCCATCACCGCGGCCAGTTCGGCGTCGCTGAGCTGTAACTGCTCGATCAGCCCGCTATAGACAATGATCTTGCCGCCTGGCCCACAGTTGGCATTCAGCTCGGGGCTGTCGATCAGGTTGACCTGCCAGTCCCACTGCGCGGCATCAGCCCGGAATACCGGGGCTTGAGCGATCAGACGCTTGGCGATGGCCTGCACGCGCCGGGCATTTTGGCTGCTCTTGTCCAGCAACCCTTTGCTCGACGCCTCGCTGAGGGTCTGCTGATAGGCCTGGGCGTACATTTTGTCCACTTCCTGAGCGGAGAGCATGCTGAACATGTACTGCTTACGCTCCACACCCACCGCGCCACCACTCGTAGTATTCACAGCCTGACAGGCCGTGAGCAGGGAAAGGCCGGCCAGGGCTGTCAGGCGAAACAGGCTGTGCATAACGAATCTCCGGGTAAGACAAGCGCCGTATGCTAGGACGCCCTCAGACGCAGAGCAACGCCCCACTTGCACTATGACCCTCGGGCAACTTTGCTAGTTGCATAGACCAGCTCATGCTTTGGCATGTATCGGCCGATAAGCCAGGGACAGGCACAACCCAATGTTGTGGAGTCACTATGCGCTTCAAGTCGATTCAGTTCTCCGTGGTTCTCCTGGCCGGAGCGAGCATTCTCGCCGTGGTCATCGCCCTGGTGCTATACGCCCTGTTCGCCAACACCCGCGCCCAGCAACTGGTGCAGCAACGCACCCAGGAGCTGCTGCAGAACACCATCAATCAGCGCCTGCAGGCCATGGCCGATGCCCAGGTCGGCGAACTGCAGCGCAAGTTCGAGCAGCCCATGCTGCTGGCCAAGTCCATCGCCACGCTGAACAGCCGAATTGGCCAAACCCTGCCTGACGGCACCGTACTAGGCACCAGCCGAGAAGAACTGAGTGCACTGCTCGGTGAATACCTGAAGGACAACCCGGACTTGATCGACCTGTATATCGGCTGGGAAGCCAATGCGTTCGATCAGGATGACGACCTCTATGCCGGCCAGCAGGATATCGGCTACGACGCCTCGGGCCGCTTCATGCCCTGGTGGTATCGCGACGGTGGCCAGTTCAAGCGTGAGGCGCTGACCCTTGAGCAGATGGAAAGCCAGGAGCGCCAGCCCAGCGGCGTGCGTACCGGCGAGTACTACCTGTGCCCAAAGGAAACCGGCAAACCCTGCGTCATCGACCCAGCCTCCTACGACTTCGGCGGCAAGCAGGTCCTGGTCGCCTCCTTCAACGCGCCCATCATGGTCGACGGCCAATTCAAAGGCACTGTCGGCAACGACCTGGCCCTGGACTTCATCCAGGAGTTGCTCAACCAGGCCAAACAACAACTCTATGACGGAGCCGGTGAGCTGGCACTGATCTCCGCCAACGGCAGCCTGATCGCCGCTACCAAGGACGCCAACCTGGTCAACCAGCCTGCGGAAAAGGCAGTAAATAGCCAATTGCTGCAGCAATTGCAGCAGAGCGGCAGTGAAGACCCCATCTTGCGGCTGGATGAGCAGAGCCAGCAGATCCAGCTGATCCAGCAGTTTCGCGTGGCCGGCACCGAAACACGCTGGGCCCTGGCCATCGAGTTGCCCACCCAGGCCGTCATGGCCGAACTGCGCCAGCTGCAGGGTGAGCTGACCGAGCAGGCCAACCAGGATACTGTTGGCATGACATTGGTTGGCCTGCTGGTGGCTGCCCTGGGCCTGCTGGTGATCTGGTTCGTTGGCTACGGCATCGCCCGCCCCCTGCGGCAGATGGTTGGCATGCTCGACGATATTGCCAAAGGCGACGGCGATCTCACCGTACGCCTGCAAGTCGATCGCGCCGACGAACTGGGACAGATCGCCGGCGGTTTCAACACCTTCCTCAACAAGCTGCAGGGCATGATCCGCGATGTGGTCACCTCGGTGCAGAAGGTCAGCGACTCCTCCGAATACACGGCCGACATTGCCATCCGCACCAACCAGGGTGTGCAGCGGCAGATGGCCGAGATTGACCAGGTCGCCACTGCGGTGCAGGAAATGAGCGCCACCGCCCAGGACGTGGCGCGCAACGCCACCCAGGCAGCCGAAGCCGCAAATCACGCCGACCGTTCGGCCAACGACGGCAAGCGCATCGTCGAGAATACCGCCAAGGCGATATCCGGGCTCGCCGGTGAAATTGGCCGCGCCGTGGGCGTGGTGCAGACCCTGGCCAAGGACAGCGAGAACATCAACGCCATTCTGGTAGCGATTCGTGGCATCGCCGAGCAGACCAACCTGCTGGCGCTCAATGCCGCCATCGAGGCGGCACGGGCCGGGGAACAGGGCCGCGGCTTCGCCGTGGTGGCCGACGAGGTACGCAACCTGGCGCAAAAGACCCAGCAGGCCACCGAAGAAATCCAGAGCATGATCCAACAGCTGCAGAACGGCACCCGCGAGGTGGTCAGCGTGATGGAGCAGAGCCAGACACGCACCGACGACAGCGTACAGCAGGCGCAGATCGCCGCCGAAGCGCTGGAGAACATCACCCAGGCGGTGTCTGTGATCAACGACATGAACACCCAGATTGCCAGCGCCGCCGAGGAGCAGAGCGCGGTGGCCGAGGACATCAACCGTAACGTCACCAATATCGGCCAGGTCGCGGCCGAAGTGGCGGGCGGCGCCGACGAGGCCAGCCAGGCCAGCGCCGAGCTGACCAAGCTGGCCGAGCAGCAGCGGCGGTTGATTAATCAGTTCAAGGTGTGATCGCGCACTCCGGGAGCGAGCATGGTAGCCCGGGCTTCAGCCCGGGGAGCGGCGAAATCCCGGACTGAAGTCCGGGCTACACCGCTGTCAGTGTTTGTGCGCCCAGCGCTGGCGCAGCCACTCTAGGTCTTCGGGGCGAGTGATCTTAAGGTTGTCCGCCCGGCCTTCCACCAGTTTCGGCGCCTGTCCGGCCCACTCCAGGGCAGAGGCCTCATCGGTGATCGCCACACCCGCCACCCGCGCATCGGCCAGCGCCTGATGCAAGGCGGCGAAGCGGAACATCTGCGGCGTATAGGCTTGCCAGATCACGCTGCGGTCCACCGTTTCAGCGACCCGGCCGTCCGCCCCGACCCGCTTGAGGGTGTCGCGGGCCGGCACGGCCAGCAGGCCGCCGACTGGGTCGCCCGCCAGCTCCTGCAGCAACTTGTCCAGGTCTTCAGCGGCCAGATTGGGCCGTGCCGCATCGTGCACCAGCACCCAGTCGTCGGGCTGCGCGCCCAGCTCCAGCAGGCGCAGCAGGCCGGCCAGCACCGAATCGGCACGCTCCGCCCCGCCATTGGCGCGCTGTACCCTTGGATCGGCTGCACCCGGCAGGGTCGGCCAGAACGGATCGTCCGCCGCCAGGCTCAGCACCAGGCCCTTGAGCTGGGGATGCTCGAGAAAACAGTCGAGGGTGTGTTCGAGGATGGTCTTGCCGGCCAGCTGCAGATATTGCTTGGGACGGTCGGCACGCATGCGCGAGCCGATGCCGGCGGCGGGAATTACCACCCAGAACGAGGGATTTGCGAAAGCGCTCATTCGGCGAGCTGATAGAGGGTTTCGCCCTCTTTGACCATGCCCAGCTCATGACGAGCACGCTCTTCGACCGTTTCCATACCCTTCTTCAACTCGACCACTTCGGCCTCAAGGATACGGTTACGTTCGAGCAGACGCTCATTCTCGCCTTGCTGCTCGGCAATCTGCTGCTTCAGTTCGCTGACCTGGGCCAGGCTGCCCTCGCCCACCCACAGGCGATACTGCAGGCCGGCAAGAACCAGAATGAGCGCAACGAACAGCCAGTAAGGCGCCTTTGACATGTTGTTCAGGGTATCCATACGAAAAGGGCAGCTTGCGCTGCCCTTTTACCATTCCCGGCTTAGCCGCGGAACTCGGCGCGGCCACGATACGGGGCCTTTCCGCCGAGCTGCTCTTCGATACGCAGCAGCTGGTTGTACTTGGACACGCGATCCGAACGGCACAGCGAACCGGTCTTGATCTGGCCAGCAGCGGTGCCGACGGCCAGGTCGGCGATGGTGCTGTCCTCGGTCTCACCCGAGCGGTGCGAGATCACCGCGGTGAAGCCGGCGGCCTTGGCCATCTGGATGGCTTCCAGGGTCTCGGTCAGCGAGCCGATCTGGTTGAACTTGATCAGGATCGAGTTGCCGATTTTCTCTTCGATGCCGCGCTTGAGGATCTTGGTGTTGGTCACGAACAGGTCGTCGCCGACCAGCTGCACCTTCTCGCCGATCTTGTCGGTCAGCACTTTCCAGCCAGCCCAGTCGGATTCGTCCATGCCGTCTTCGATGGAGATGATCGGGTAACGCTGGGTCAGACCAGCCAGGTAGTCGGCGAAACCTTCGGCGCTGAACACCTTGCCTTCGCCGGCCAGGTCGTACTGACCGTCCTTGAAGAACTCGGAAGAAGCACAGTCCAGCGCCAGGGTCACGTCCTCGCCCAGCTTGTAGCCAGCATTGGCCACGGCTTCGGCGATGGCGGCCAGGGCATCTTCGTTGGAAGCCAGGTTCGGCGCGAAGCCACCTTCGTCACCCACGGCAGTGTTCAGGCCACGGGCCTTCAGCACGGCTTTGAGGTGATGGAAAATCTCGGCGCCCATGCGCAGGGCGTCGGCGAAGTTCCTGGCGCCGACCGGCTGCACCATGAACTCCTGAATGTCGACGTTGTTATCGGCGTGCTCGCCACCGTTGATGATGTTCATCATCGGTACCGGCATCGAGTACTGACCTGGGGTACCGTTGAGGTCGGCGATGTGCGCATACAGCGGCACGCCCTTGGCCTGGGCAGCAGCCTTGGCGGCGGCCAGGGACACGGCGAGGATGGCGTTGGCGCCCAGCTTGCCTTTGTTCTCGGTGCCGTCCAGTTCGATCATGGCGCGGTCGAGCGCCTTCTGATCCAGCGCATCTTTGCCCAGCAGCAGGTCACGGATCGGGCCGTTGACGTTGGCAACAGCCTTCAACACGCCCTTGCCCAGGTAACGGCTCTTGTCGCCGTCACGCAGTTCCAGTGCTTCACGGGAGCCGGTGGAGGCACCGGACGGCGCGCAAGCGCTGCCGACAATGCCACCCTCGAGGATCACATCGGCTTCAACGGTGGGGTTGCCACGGGAGTCGAGAACTTCACGACCCTTGATATCGATGATTTTTGCCATCGCGTTTAACACTCCAAATGTTCACGAGAGAGGATGCCTGCCGGTCACGGCCAACGGGCGCGCACTTTACCGGAGAACTGCTCGATCAGGCAGTCTCGATCGCCGGGAAACTCTTCACCAGGTCGTCCAGCTGCTTGAGCTGGCTGAGGAAGGGCTCCAGCTTGTCCAGGCGCAAGGCACAGGGGCCGTCGCACTTGGCGTTATTCGGATCCGGATGGGCCTCGAGGAACAGGCCTGCCAGGCCCTGGCTCATGCCAGCCTTGGCCAGGTCCGTGACCTGGGCACGGCGGCCACCGGCGGAGTCGGCACGACCACCCGGCATCTGCAGGGCGTGAGTGACGTCGAAGAACACCGGATACTCGAACTGCTTCATGATGCCGAAGCCGAGCATGTCCACCACCAGGTTGTTGTACCCGAAGGAGGAACCGCGCTCGCAGAGGATCAGTTGGTCGTTACCGGCTTCCTCGCACTTCTTGAGGATGTGCTTCATTTCCTGCGGGGCGAGGAACTGAGCCTTCTTGATGTTGATCACCGCACCGGTCTTGGCCATGGCCACCACCAGGTCGGTCTGCCGGGAGAGGAAGGCCGGCAGCTGGATGATGTCGCACACCTCGGCCACCGGAGCGGCCTGATAGGGCTCGTGCACGTCGGTGATTACCGGCACGCCGAAGGTCTTCTTCACTTCCTCGAAGATCTTCATGCCCTCTTCCAGGCCCGGGCCGCGGAAGGAGGTAACGGAGGAACGATTGGCCTTGTCGAAGCTGGCCTTGAACACGTAGGGGATGCCGAGTTTCTCGGTGACCCGCACGTACTCTTCGCAGGCCTGCATGGCCAGGTCACGGGACTCCAGCACGTTGATGCCGCCGAACAGCACGAAGGGTTTGTCGTTGGCGATTTCGATATCGCCAACCTTGATGATCTTCTGAGCCATGAGCGTTCCTTATGCCTTGCCGGCTTGCTTCAGTGCAGCCTTGACGAAGCCACTGAACAGCGGGTGGCCGTCACGCGGAGTGGAGGTGAATTCGGGGTGGAACTGGCAGGCGACAAACCACGGATGATCCGGAGCCTCGACCACTTCGACCAGTGCCCCGTCAGCGGAGCGGCCGGTGATCTTCAGCCCGGCCTCTTCCAGCTGCGGCAGCAGATTGTTGTTCACCTCGTAGCGATGGCGGTGGCGCTCGACGATCACGTCCTTGCCGTAGCACTCACGCACATTGGAACCGGCCATCAGCTGGCAATCCTGGGCACCCAGACGCATGGTGCCACCCAGATCCGAGGCATCGGTACGGATTTCCGTGGCGCCGGTAGCGTCTTGCCACTCGGTGATCAGGCCGACCACCGGATGACCGCTGTCCTGCGTGAACTCGGTGGAGTTGGCATCTTTCCAGCCCACTACGTTACGGGCGTACTCGATCACCGCGACCTGCATACCCAGGCAGATACCCAGGTAGGGAATCTTGTTCTCGCGGGCGAACTGCACAGTCTTGATCTTGCCTTCCACGCCGCGCAGACCGAAACCGCCCGGCACCAGGATGGCATCGACACCGGCCAGCAGGTCGGTGCCCTGATTCTCGATGTCTTCGGAGTCGATGTAGCGCAGGTTAACCTTGGTGCGGTTCTGGATGCCGGCATGACTCATCGCTTCGATCAGCGACTTGTAAGCGTCCAGCAGCTCCATGTACTTGCCGACCATGGCGATGGTGACTTCCTTCTCCGGGTGTAGCTTGGCATCTACCACGCGATCCCATTCGGAGAGGTCAGCCGGCTGGCACTGCAGGCCGAAACGCTCGACGACGATGTCGTCCAGGCCCTGGGCGTGTAGCACGGATGGAATCTTGTAAATGGTGTCGACGTCTTCCAGACCGATCACCGCACGTTCTTCAACGTTGGTGAACAGCGCGATCTTGCGGCGCGAGGACAGGTCGATCTCATGATCGGAGCGGCACACCAGTACGTCAGGCTGCACGCCGATGGAGCGCAGTTCCTTGACCGAATGCTGGGTCGGCTTGGTCTTGGTTTCGCCGGCGGTGGCGATGTACGGCACCAGAGTCAGGTGCATGAACATGGCACGCTTGGCGCCCAGCTCCACACGCAGCTGACGGGCTGCCTCGAGGAACGGCTGCGATTCGATATCGCCCACGGTGCCGCCGATCTCGACCATGGCAACGTCGGCGTCACCGGCGCCCTTGATCACGCGGCGCTTGATCTCGTCGGTGATGTGCGGGATGACCTGGATGGTCGCGCCCAGGTAATCACCACGGCGCTCCTTGCGCAGCACGTCTTCGTAGACGCGGCCAGTGGTGAAGTTGTTGTTCTTGGTCATGGTCGTGCGGATGAACCGCTCGTAGTGACCCAGATCGAGATCGGTCTCGGCGCCGTCGTGGGTGACGAACACCTCACCGTGCTGGAATGGGCTCATGGTGCCCGGATCGACGTTGATATAGGGGTCCAGCTTGAGCATGGTGACCTTCAGGCCACGTGCCTCCAGGATGGCTGCCAAGGAAGCCGAGGCAATGCCTTTCCCCAATGAAGAAACAACACCACCCGTGACGAAGATGTAGCGCGTCATGAAAAATCCTAGAAGTCTGCGTTCAAGCGGTCGGCGCCGCCGGGGTAAGAGCGCAGGCTGGCGTTCGCCAACCTGAAATAAGCAAAGCACTGCGGGTTCCGGAGGGAGCCCACAGAAGCAGTAACAAGACGGGAGCGTAGTCTACGCGAAAGGGTCTAGCAGCTCAAACCTTGTACGCCGGTCGGAGGGTACCAGTGCAGGCGCCACTCTCCCGAGCGCGGACCGTCCAGCCCCTCGACACCCGCGACCGCAACCAGCTCCGAGTCGCGGTACAGCAAGGGCACGCGGCCACGCACGAATGCCGGCAAGCCGGACTCATTGAGCAGACGCTTTAGGTCGCGCCGCCCGCGCCCCGGCACAATTATTTGCTCCCCACCCTGGCGGTAGCGCAGCGCCAATTCACCCAAGGGCGGTTGTCCCAGCAATTGCGCTGCACCATTGCCCGGCAGTGCCAGCGCCGCTTGCGGATCAAGCCAGGGCGGGGGCGGTAAAGGGCTCTGCAGCCACTCGTCGGCCAGCCACCACAACCGCCCGTCGGCACGCCTTAGCTCTCCCTGGCCGAGCCGCCAGATCGGCTCGGCATCAACTGCGGCGTCCCTTAGGTCGCACCAGCCGGCCCAGTGCTCGCGGTCCGGCATCGGCGTCAGCGGTGCCAGCCAGTGACGCAGGGCATTGCGCTGACGCGCCTCGGACAGATCAAGTAGTGGCGCCAGCTCAAGGGAAGGCAAACCCAGCCAGGTGAAAGGGTGTGCACTGCGGGCAGGCACCAGGTCCTGCTCGGCCAGCTCGCCGAGCAACTGCTCGGCCTCGGCCATCTGCCCGGCCGTGCGCGCCAGGGTGGCGCCTACCTGCGGCCATTGCCGGGCAAGCGCCGGCAGTATCTCGTGACGCAGAAAATTGCGCGCCAGTCCAGTGTCGGCGTTGGAGGGATCCTCCACCCAACTCAGCCGCTGCTCGCTGGCGTAACGCGCCAGCTCGGCGCGCGCCACCCCAAGCAGCGGACGCACCAGCTGCCCGCTGCCCAGAGGCCGAGCAATAGGCATACCCGCCAAGCCACGCACACCAGCGCCTCGCAGCAGACGAAAAAACAGCGTCTCAGCCTGATCGTCACGGTGCTGCGCGGTAAGAAGCAGCTCGCCGACGCCCAGCCTGCGCGCGCACGCCGCATAGCGCGCCTCCCGCGCGGCACGCTCCAGGCTCGCGCCAGCGGCCACCTGCACGAACTCGACCTGCAGCGGCACGCCCAGGCGATCACACAGCTCCCGACACTGCGCCGGCCAGGCGTCGGCCGCCGATTGAAGTCCATGGTGAACATGGATGGCTTTCAGCGCTGGCAACCTTTCTTGCTCGCGCAGGCGCACCAGCAGATGCAGCAACACACTGGAGTCCAGGCCGCCGGACAGGGCGACATGCCAGGCGGGCGCGTCACGCCAGGGCTGCAAGGCAGCCAATAACTGTCGTTCGAGGATGTTCATCGGCCAAGCTTAAAACAACAACGGGCCCGAAGGCCCGTTGTCTCTATCCACCTAGAATCAGGCTACACCGAAGCTCATGAGTTTCTCATAACGGCGCGCCAGCAGTTGCTCGCTATCGAGCTTGAGCAGCTCATCCAACTGACCTTCCAGCTCCTTGCGGATGCTGGCCGCAGCAGCGGCCGGATCACGATGAGCACCACCCAGCGGCTCGCCGATCACCTTGTCGACGATGCCCAGGCCCTTCAGGCGTTCGGCGGTAATGCCCATGGCCTCGGCGGCGTCCGGCGCCTTCTCGGCGGTTTTCCACAGGATGGAGGCGCAACCTTCCGGCGAGATCACCGAGTAGGTGGAGTACTGCAGCATGTTCAGCTGATCGCACACGCCAATGGCCAGCGCACCGCCGGAACCACCCTCACCAATGACGGTGGCAATGATCGGCGTCTTCAGGCGAGACATGACACGCAGATTCCAGGCGATGGCTTCGCTCTGGTTACGCTCCTCGGCATCGATGCCCGGATAGGCGCCCGGCGTGTCGATGAAAGTCAGGATCGGCAGCTTGAAGCGCTCGGCCATTTCCATCAGCCGGCAGGCCTTGCGATAGCCTTCCGGACGCGGCATACCGAAGTTGCGGCGCACCTTCTCGCGCACCTCACGGCCTTTCTGGTGACCGATGACCATCACCGGCCTGTCGCCCATGCGGGCCACCCCCCCGACGATGGCGGCATCGTCGGAGAAATGACGGTCGCCGTGCAGTTCGTCGAACTCGGTGAAGAGGTGCTCGATGTAATCCAAGGTGTAAGGGCGGCGCGGGTGGCGCGAGAGCTGGGAGATCTGCCAGCTGCTGAGATTGCCGAAGATGCTTTTGGTCAGCTCGCTGCTCTTGTCTTGCAGCCGGGCAATCTCGTCGGTGATGTTCAGCGCGTTGTCGTTACCGACCAGACGCAACTCTTCGATCTTGGCTTGCAGGTCGGCGATCGGCTGTTCGAAGTCGAGAAAGTTCGGGTTCATAGGCATCCGTTTGCGTCAGCGGCCTGGCGGCCGGGGGCGGCTGATTCCATATGGCGCCCTACCTTACGGGATAGAACGCCAGCGGTCGAGGCCAAGGGCAGATACCTGCCGCTCAGCGATATTGGAGGAAGACGTTGTCTTTACCGAACTGGTCACGCAGGGCCTGGATCAGGTTGTCAGCCGGGTCGACGCACCATTGCTCACCGAACTGCAACACCGCCTTGGCCTCGCTGCCGCTGTAGTCGAGGGTCAATGGACAGGCGCCCTTGTGCTTGCCGAACAGCTCGCCCAGCCAACGCAGGCGGTCGCCCGCCAGGGCCTCACGCGGGGCACGGATACGCAGGCTCTCGGCCAGGCCGGTGCGCGCCTCCTCCAGGCTCATCACCCGCTTGGCACGCAGGCGCAGACCGCCGGAAAACTCGTCATTGCTCACCTCGCCCTCGACCACCACCAGCGCATCGGTCTGCAGCAACGCCTGGGCGCCGGCAAAGGCGTCGGCGAACAGCGAGGCCTCGATTCGTCCGGAGCGGTCGTCCAGGGTGATGAAGCCCATTTTGTCGCCCTTCTTGTTCTTCATGACCCGCAGGTTGACGATCAGTCCGGCGATGGTCTGGGTATCGCGCGCCGCGCGCAGCTCGACGATGCGCTGGCGGGCGAAGCGGCGGATCTCGCCTTCGTATTCGTCAATCGGATGCCCGGTCAGGTACAAGCCGAGAGTGTCCTTTTCGCCCTTGAGACGCTCCTTGATCGACAGCTCGCGCGCCTTGCGGTGCTTGGCGTAGACATCCAGCTCGGGCTCGGCAAACACGCCGCCGAACAGGTCCATGTGACCGCTGTCGTGGCTGCGCGCGGTCTGCTCGGCGGCCTGCACGGCCTCCTCCATGGACGCCAGCAGCACCGCACGGTTGAGGTCCACCGTCGCCTGGTAGGCCTTGAGCTCGTCCTGGTAGTAAGGACCGAGGCGGTCCAGCGCACCAGAGCGGATCAGTGCCTCCAGGGTGCGTTTGTTGATGCGCTTGAGGTCGACGCGATTGCAGAAGTCGAACAGATCCTTGAACGGACCGCCCTCGGTACGGCACTCGACAATGGCCTCCACCGGCCCTTCACCCACGCCCTTGACCGCGCCCAGGCCGTAGACGATACGACCGTCGTCGTTGACGGTGAACTTGTACTCCGAGGTATTCACGTCAGGCGCGTCGATGCGCAGCTTCATGCTGCGGCATTCCTCGATGAGGATCACCACCTTGTCGGTGTTGTGCATATCCGCCGACAGCACTGCGGCCATGAATGGCGCCGGGTAATGCGCCTTGAGCCAGGCGGTTTGGTAGGACACCAGGCCGTAGGCGGCGGAGTGGGACTTGTTGAAACCGTAGCCGGCGAACTTTTCCACCAGATCGAAGATGTTGCCCGCCAAGTCGGCATCGATGCCGTTCTGCGCGCAGCCTTCAATGAAGCCACCACGCTGCTTGGCCATCTCCTCGGGCTTCTTCTTGCCCATGGCGCGACGCAGCATGTCCGCGCCGCCCAGGGTATAGCCCGCCATGACCTGAGCGATCTGCATCACCTGTTCCTGATACAGGATGATGCCGTAGGTGGGCTTGAGCACCGGTTCGAGACCGGCGTACTGGTAGTCCGGGTGCGGGTAGGACAGCGGTTCGCGACCGTGCTTACGGTTGATGAAGTCGTCCACCATACCCGACTGCAGCGGGCCGGGGCGGAACAGCGCCACCAGTGCGATCATGTCCTCCAGGCAGTCGGGCTTGAGCTTCTTGATCAGCTCCTTCATGCCGCGCGATTCGAGCTGGAACACCGCCGTGGTCTCGGCCTTCTGCAGCATGGCGTAGGTCGGCTTGTCATCCAGCGGGATGAAGTCGATGTTGATCAGCTCGTCATCCGAGGCACCATCACGTTTCTGGATGCGGTGGATGGTTTCCATCGCCCACTTGATGATGGTCAGGGTGCGCAGGCCGAGGAAGTCGAACTTGACCAGGCCGGCCTGCTCGACGTCGTCCTTGTCGAACTGGGTCACCAGGCCGGCGCCCTCCTCGTCACAGGAGGTCGGCGCAAAGTCGGTCAACTTGGTCGGCGCGATCACCACCCCCCCGGCGTGCTTGCCGGTACCGCGCACCACGCCTTCGAGCTTGAGGGCCATGTCCCAGATTTCCTGGGCCTCCTCGTCACTCTTGAGGAAGTCGCGCAGTACTTCCTCCTGGTTGTAAGCAGCCTCCAGGGTCATGCCCACTTCGAAGGGGATCATCTTCGACAGGCGATCGGCCAGGCCATAGGACTTGCCCTGCACCCGCGCCACGTCGCGCACTACCGCCTTGGCCGCCATGGAGCCGAAAGTGATGATCTGGCTCACCGCATTGCGGCCGTACTTGTCGGCCACGTAATCGATCACCCGGTCGCGACCGTCCATGCAGAAGTCGACGTCGAAGTCGGGCATGGAAACCCGCTCGGGGTTGAGGAAGCGTTCGAACAGCAGGTCATAGGCCAGCGGGTCGAGGTCAGTGATCTTCAGCACGTAGGCCACCAGCGAGCCAGCACCCGAACCCCGCCCCGGGCCAACCGGCACGCCGTTACTTTTCGCCCACTGAATGAAGTCCATCACGATGAGGAAGTAACCGGGGAAACCCATCTGGATGATGATGTCGAGTTCGAAGTTCAGGCGGTCGACATAGACCTGGCGCTTTTCCTCGTAATTTGGCGTGGTTTCCTTCGGCAGCAGGACCGCCAGGCGCTCCTCCAGGCCCTCGAAGGAGGCGTGGCGCAGGTAATCGTCAATCCCCATGCCATTGGGCGTGGGGAAGTCCGGCAGGAAGTACTTGCCCAGCTGCACCTCGATGTTGCAGCGCTTGGCGATCTCGACGGTGTTCTCCAGTGCCTCGGGCAGGTCGGAAAACAGCTCGGCCATCTCTTCCGGGCTCTTGAGGTACTGCTCCTCGGAGTAGTTGCGCGGCCGGCGTGGATCATCGAGAGTACGCCCCTCACCGATGCATACCCGGGTTTCATGGGCCTCGAAATCCCCCTTCTTGAGGAAGCGCACATCGTTGGTCGCCACCAGCGGTGCACCGGTACGCGCCGCCAGTTCGACAGCTGCATGCAGATGCTCCTCGTCCCCCACCCGATTGGTACGCTGCACCTCCAGATAGAAGCGCTCGGGGAAAACCTCCAACCACTCGCCAAGGAAAGCCTCGGCACGGGTGAGGTCGCCCGACAGCAGGGCCATACCCACCTCGCCCTCGCGGGCACCGGAAAGTGCGATCAGGCCTTCGGCTGCGCCCTTGACCCAGTCGCGCTGGATGATCACCAGGCCATTGTCCTGGCCCTCGGCCCAGCCACGGGAAATCAGCTCGGTCAGGTTACGGTAGCCCTTGGCGTTCATGGCCAGCAGGGTCAAACGCGACAACGGGCCGTCTTCCTCCGGGCTTGCCAGCCAGATATCGGCACCGCAGATCGGCTTGATGCCGCCGCCCATGGCGGCCTTGTAGAACTTCACCAGCGAACACATGTTGCTCATGTCGGTGACGGCCACGGCCGGCATGCCGGCAGCGGCCACCGCCTTGACCAGCGGCTTGACCCGCACCAAGCCATCGACCAGGGAGAACTCGGTGTGCAGGCGCAGATGGACGAACGTGGCGGTCATGGCAATCCCGTTGGTGACACAGAAACGATAAGGCCCGGATTGTACCGGGCCTGGTTACAAAGGACAGCCGCAGCCATCTACTGCTGAGCGGCCGCTTCCAGCGCCTGACGCACCGGCGCGAAGGAGCGCCGATGGATGGGCGTGGCCCCCAGGCGCTTGAGAGCCTCCAGATGTACCGGCGTGGGATAACCCTTGTGCCCGGCGATGCCGTAGCCTGGGTAGAGCGCATCCAGCTCGGCCATCTCGCGGTCGCGACTGACTTTGGCAAGGATCGATGCGGCGGCAATGGCCGGCACCTGCGCGTCGCCACCCACCACCGGTGCGCTGGGCACCGCCAGCTTTGGGCAGCGGTTACCGTCAATCAGCGCCAGCCTCGGCGTGACCTGCAGCCCCTCCACCGCACGCTGCATGGCCAGCATGGTGGCATGCAGGATGTTGAGGCGATCGATCTCTTCCACCTCGGCGCGGGCGATACACCAGGCCAGAGCCTTCTCGCGAATCTCATCGAACAGCTTGTCGCGGCGCGCTTCGCTGAGCTTCTTCGAGTCGTTGAGACCGGCTATCGGCCGGGCCGGATCGAGAATCACCGCAGCAGTCACTACCGGGCCGCAGAGCGGGCCACGGCCCACTTCGTCGACGCCGGCGACCAGTTGTTCGACCAGAGCAAAGTCCAGCCCCAGTTGCATCAGGCCCGCCCTACCAGCTTGAGCACGGCGTCCGCAGCCTGCTGCGAGGCATCCTGACGCAGGGCGCGGTGAATGGTGTCGAAACCTTCGGTCTGCACGGCGCCATTATCCAGCAGGGGGGCCAGCGCCTGAGCCAGGGCATCAGGGGTGGCAGCGTCCTGGATCAGCTCGGGTACCAGCATGCGTTCAGCCAGCAGGTTGGGCAGCGAGATGTACGGGCTCTTCACCAGATGCTTGAGAATGCGGTAGGTCAGTGGCGCGACCTTGTAGGCCACCACCATCGGCCGCTTGTGCAGCAGCGCCTCGAGGGTGGCGGTACCGGAAGCGATCAGCACCGCGTCGCAGGCCGTCAGCGCCTCGTGGGAGCGGCCGTCGAGCAGCAACAGCGGCAGATCACGATCGACCAGCATGGCCTCCAGCTGGGCGCGGCGCTCGGCATTGGCACAAGGGAGCACGAAGCGCACGCCCGGACGCAGGGCGCGCAGACGCTCAGCAGCATCGAGGAACAACTCGCCCAGGCGCGCCACCTCACCGCCACGACTGCCGGGCAGCAAGGCAACCACTGCGTCCTCCAAGCCCATGCCCAGCGCCTCGCGAGCACCTGCACGATCGGCCTGCAGAGGAATGGTATTGGCCAGCGGATGACCGACGAAGCGCACCGGTACCTGATGATCCAGGTAGAAGCGCGCCTCAAAGGGGAACAGGGTCAGCATCAGATCGCAGGCCTGACGAATCTTCAGCACCCGCTTCTGGCGCCAGGCCCAGACGGACGGGCTGACGTAATGCACGGTCTTGATCCCTGCCTCACGCAGCTTGAGTTCGAGGGTCAGGTTGAAGTCGGGGGCATCGATGCCGATGAAGACATCCGGCTTGGCGGCAATCAGCTCGGCAATCAGTCGCTTGCGCCGCCCGAGCAGCTCGCGCAGGCGACCAAGCACCTCGATCAGCCCCATCACGGCGAGGCGCTCCATGGGAAACTTAGAAACCAGGCCTTCGGCCTCCATGCGCGGCCCGCCAACACCGAGGAATTCGACTTGTGGATAGCGCATCTTGAGCGCCAGCATCAGACCGGCGCCTAGAATGTCGCCGGACGCTTCGCCAGCGACCAGCGCGACACGTAACGTAGCCGCCATATCAGCGCGTGATGCCGCGGGTCGAAGCCTGGATCGAGTCACGGAACACCGCGACTTCGGGGAACTGCGCCGCGGACTCGGCCATCTCGGCGAGCGCCTGCTCGACGGTGAGCCCCTGTCGATAGACCACCTTGTAGGCGCGACGCAGCGCGGCGATGGCCTCGGTGCTGAAGCCACGGCGACGCATGCCCTCGAAGTTCATGCTGCGCGCTTCGGCAGGATTGCCGAACACGGTGACATAGGCTGGAACATCCTTGCCGATGGCGGTGCCCATACCGGAAAAGCTGTGCGCGCCAATACGGCAGAACTGATGCACCAGGGTGAAGCCGGAAAGAATCGCCCAGTCATCCATGTGAACGTGACCGGCGAGAGCGGTGTTGTTGACCAGAATGCAGTGATTACCGATCACGCTGTCATGACCGATATGGACATAGGCCATCAGCAGGTTGTGATCGCCAATGGTGGTCTCACTTCGGTCCTGCACCGTGCCACGGTGAATGGTGACACCCTCGCGGATCACATTGTGATCGCCTATGACCAGGCGGGTCGGCTCGCCCTTGTACTTGAGATCTGGGGTGTCCTCGCCCACCGAGGAAAACTGGTAGATCTTGTTATGTCGACCGATCACGGTGGGCCCCTTGAGCACCACATGCGGGCCGACCACTGTACCCTCACCAATTTCCACATCGGGCCCGATGATCGACCAGGGGCCGACCTGGACATCCGCAGCCAGCTTGGCCGACGGATCGATGATGGCGCGAGGGTCAATCAAACTCATAGCTTGCGTTCCGCACAGATGATTTCGGCCGAGCAGACTTCCTTGCCATCGACACTGGCACGGCACTCGAACTTCCAGATACTGCGTTTGACGCTGAGAAACTTGGCCTCAAGGATCAGCTGATCACCGGGCAGCACTGGCTGGCGAAAGCGCAGCTTGTCCGAACCGACGAAATAGTAAAGGGTGCCATCGGCCGGCTTCACATCCAGCATCTTGAAACCCAGGATGCCGGCAGCCTGGGCCATGGCTTCAATGATCAGCACGCCCGGCATAATCGGATGCTCGGGGAAATGGCCGTTGAAGAAAGGCTCGTTGATGCTGACATTCTTGTAAGCGCGAATGCTCTTGCCTTCGATATCCAGCTCGGCGACCCGATCCACCAACAGGAAAGGGTAGCGGTGCGGCAGATATTCGCGAATCTCGTTGATGTCCATCATGTGCGGAAAGCCTTTACTAAATAGGGGGGCGTGCCTCGGGCACGATCAGGCATCTGATGAGGCCTGATCGTTAGAGGTCACGGCGGCAAGGCGCTTTTCCAGCTCGCGCAGACGCTTTGCCATGTCATCCAGTTGACGTATGCGAGCCGCGCTCTTCTTCCAGTCGGCTGCGGTCTGCATGGCCGTACCGGAAGAGTAGGCGCCCGGCTCGGTGATCGAACGGGTCACCATAGTCATGCCAGTGACGAACACGTTGTCGCACACCTCGATGTGCCCAACCATGCCGACACCGCCAGCGATCATGCAGTGTTTGCCGATCTTTGTACTGCCGGAAATGCCCACGCAGCCAGCCATCGCGGTGTGCTCGCCGACCTGTACGTTGTGCGCAATCATGATCTGGTTATCCAGCTTCACACCGTTGCCGATCACGGTGTCAGCCAAGGCACCTCTATCGATGGTGGTATTGGCGCCGACTTCCACATCGTCGCCCAGCACCACGCCACCAATCTGTGCAATCTTCTGCCAGACGCCCTTCTCATTGGCAAAACCGAAACCTTCACCGCCGAGCACTGCGCCGGATTGAATCACTACACGTTTGCCGAGTTTGACGTCGTGATACAAGGTCACACGTGGCGCCAGCCAGCTGTCTTCGCCTACTTCGCTGCGGGCACCGATCACACAATGTGCACCGATACGAACACCAGCGCCTATCCGCGCCTCACTCTCGATAACCGCGTACGCACCGACACTGGCGCTCGGATCAACCTGAGCGTCGTCAGCGATCACAGCAGTCGAGTGCACCCCCGCGGGCGCGACGGGCTTAGGATCAAACAAATGGGATATACGGGCAAAAGCCAGATAGGGATTCGCCACCAGCAACACATCGCCGGCATAACCCTCAGCATCGGCCTCAGTCAGCAGCACTACACCAGCACGGGTTTCGGGGAGAAACTTGCGGTACTGGGCATTGGCCAGAAAACTCAGCTGATCCGGACCGGCGTCCTGCAAGGTCGCCAGGCCGCGAATCGGCTTGTCCGCAGCACCACGCAGGGTGGCGCCGAGACGCTCGGCCAATTGGCCGAGGGTAAAGAACGGAGCGTTCATCTTCAGCGCAGCGAGTTCATGCGCTGAATGACCTGGCGGGTGATCTCGTACTGCGGCTTGACGTCCACAACGGCGCCACGCTCCAGCACCAGATCGTAGTTACCCTGCTTGATCACTTCCTCAACCGCTTTATCCAGCTTCGGCTTGAGCTGCTTGAGCATGTCACGGTCGGAAATGGCCTTGGCTTCGTTCAGCTCCTTGGACTGGAACTGAAAATCGCGGGCTTTCTGCTTGAACTCGAGCTCCAGGCGCTCACGCTCGGCCTGCTGCATCTTCTCGCCATCTTTGACCAAGCGATCCTGGATACGCTTGGCATCGCCTTCCAACTGCTTGAGCTTGTTCAGTTGCGGGCCGAACTTCTTCTCGGCGTCGACGGCGTACTTCTTCGCAGCATCCGACTCAAGCAAGGCCATCTGATAGTTCATCACCGCGATCTTCATCTCGGCGAAGGCCGGGGTTGCCAGCATGGTGGCAGCAACCAGAACCAATTGAGTCAACTTACGCACGATGCACTCCTGCAACAAACACTGTTGTCTAGCAAATTAGAAAGTTTGGCCCAGGGAGAACTGGAATACCTGGGTATCCGCGTCATCCGGTTTCTTCACCGGCATCGCCAAACTGAAGCTCAGCGGGCCGAGAGCGGTAATCCAGGTCACACCAACACCCACCGAGCTGGCCAGGTTGCCAAAGTCGATATCGCAGCTGTCGCTAAGCGCCTTTTGGCTGTCAGTGCAATTGGTATCGAAGACGCTACCCACGTCCCAGAACAGCGAGGTACGCAGCGAGCGCTGATCCTTGACAAATGGCAAGGGGAACAGCAGCTCGGCACCACCCTGAATCAATACGTTACCACCGAACGGCAACGGATCCTGATCCGGGTCTGTAAAGCGGCCGTACTTGTCCTCGGTGTCGAAGACGATTTCACCCTGCGAGTTGCGGACAACACTCGGCGTGCTGCGAGGACCAAGACTGCTGTCCTCGAAACCCCGTACCGAGTTGAAGCCACCCGCATAGTAGTGCTCGTAGAATGGCAGTTCAGACGTCGAACCATAGCTATCGCCATAACCCAGCTCGGTATGGAAACGCATGGTGTAGTCCTTCGACAGCGGCGCAAAAATCTGGCCACGGTAGTCCAGCTTGAAGAACGACAGATCACTACCCGGAACAGTCGATTCCAGTACCAGGCTCTGCGAGTGACCGCGATTTGCCAGCACACCTCGATTGAGAGTCGACTCCGACCAACCGATGGAGGCTTTCAGGTTGAGGAAGTCGTCACCCTCCTCTTCGATGAAATCAACGATTTCGTCGACGGTGTAGAAACCGGTGTCCAGGCTGTCCTGCTGGATGGTCAGACCGTAGGTCAGGCGCGAGGTCTCGCTGATCGGGTAGCCGATGCTGACACCCGCACCATAACTGTCAACCGAGTAGCTGGAGACATCTACGTCCAGTTCATCGTAGTCAGTGGTGCGATAGAAGGCGTTGTAACCCAGGCTGACGCCATCCACTGTCCAGTAGGGATCGACGAAGCCGAAGTTATAGCGAGTCTGGTACTCCGAACGGGTCAGACCCAGGCTGACCTTGTTACCGGTACCGAGGAAGTTGTTCTGACTGATAGAACCACCCAGGATCAAACCGGCATTCTGCGCAAAACCAACGCTGGCAGTGATGGAGCCGGACGGCTGCTCTTCCACGCTGTAGTTGACGTCGATCTGATCGTCGCTACCCGGCACTTGCGGGGTTTCAACATTGACTTCCTTGAAGTAACCCAGACGCTCCAGACGGGTCTTGGACTGATCGATCAGGTAGGTCGACGCCCAGCCACCTTCCATCTGGCGCATTTCGCGGCGCAGTACTTCATCTTCGGTCTTGGTATTGCCACGGAAGTTGATGCGATTGACATAGGCACGCTTGCCCGGATCGACCACAAAGGTGATGGCAACAGTCTTGTCTGCGTCATTGGCCTGAGGCACGCCGTTAACGTTGGCGAAGGTGTAACCTTCGTTGCCCAGGCGGCGAGTAATCAACTCAGAGGTGGTAGTCATCACCTTGCGCGAGAAGACCTGACCTTGTTTCACCAGCATCAGCTTCTCGATTTCTGCCTGCGGCACTTTCAGATCGCCGGACAGCTTGACCTCGCTGACACTGTACTTTTCACCCTCATCGACGTTGACGGTGATGTACACGTGCTTCTTGTCAGGCGTGATGGATACCTGAGTAGAGGAGATATCCATGTTGATGTAGCCGCGATCCAAGTAATAGGAGCGCAGACGCTCCAAGTCACCGGAGAGCTTCTCGCGAGCGTACTTGTCATCATTCTTGAAGAAAGACAGCCAGTTGGAGGTCTTCAGCTCGAACAGGCCGACCAGATCTTCATCCGGGAAAACGCTGTTACCCACCACGTTGATGTGCTGGATCGCTGCGACCGAGCCTTCGTTGATGTCAATCTTCAGCGCAACGCGGTTACGCGGCTGCGGAATAACTTCTGCTTCGATCTCTGCGGAATAACGGCCCTGCGCCACATACTGGCGCAGCAGCTCGTTACGCACACCTTCGAGGGTAGCGCGCTGGAAGATCTCACCCTCGGCCAGACCGGATTGCTCCAGGCCCTTCATCAGGTCTTCAGTACTGATCGCCTTGTTGCCTTCGATTTCAATGGTGGAAATCGACGGACGCTCAACCACACTGATTACCAGCACATCGCCATCGCGGCCCAGCTGGATATCCTGGAAGAAACCCGTTTTGAACAGCGAACGAGTCGCCTCGACCAAACGGCCATCGTCGACCTGATCGCCCACGTTCAGCGGCAAGGCGCCGAACAGGCTGCCAGCGGAAACCCGCTGCAGGCCGTTGACCTGAATGTCAGTGATAGTGAAGGACTCGGCGTGAACTTCGGCGATCATCAGTGCGGAGAGCACCGCGGGTAGCAGCAGACGTTTCATGAAGTCCTTTCTTATTCCAACTGATAATAAAGAAACTGCCGCAAAGCGCGGCAGATTCGGAATTCAGCTATTCGTTACAGACGACTCAGATCATTCACCAGGGCCAGCAACATGACCCCCAGCACCAGACTGATACCGATCTGAATACCCCAGCCCTGTACCCGCTCGGACAGTGGGCGACCACGCACCCATTCGACCAGGTAAAACAGCAAATGCCCCCCATCCAGCACAGGAATGGGCAGCAAATTGAGAACCCCCAGGCTAATGCTCAGATAGGCGAGGAAATTCAGGAAATCCGCGACGCCCGACTGAGCTGAAGCGCCCGCCACTTTAGCAATGGTTATCGGCCCACTCAAGTTTTTTACCGAGAGCTCGCCGAACAGCATTTTCTTCAGCGAATCAAGGGTTAGCACCGTCATACCCCAGGTACGACGCATGCCTTCAAGCACCGCCTCGGCGGGACCATAGCTGACCTCGTGCAACATGTCGGCAGGCCACTCGCCACCCTTCACGCCCACCCCGAGATAACCACTACGCGCCTGCCCCTCACCACGCTCGGCCAGAGTCAGCGGCAACTCGACCTGTCGGCCATCGCGATCCAGGCGCAATGTCGCCGACTCGCCCGGGCGCTGACGCACCCAGTCAACCACCTGCTGCCAGTCATCCAACATCTGATCATCGAGGGCCAACAATCGATCCCCCAACTGAACGCCCGCCGCCTGGGCCGGACCGTCCGGATCAAGCTCACTGACCACCGGCAACACCGCAGGCCGCCAAGGCACTAGCCCGAGCGATGCCAACGGCTCAGGCTCGTCGACGCCCTTCTGCCAGTCATTCAGCACCACCTGACGGGACATTACCTGCAGAGCACCATGCTCACGCACCTGCAACTCCAAGGTGCCGCTTTCACCCAAGCGGCGCACCAGCTGCAGATTGACCGCCGCCCAGCCTGCCGTGGCCTCGCCATCCACGGCGACGATCTCCTGGCCAGCCTGCAAACCTGCGGCAGCCGCGAGACTATCCGGCTCGACCTTGCCTATTACCGGCCGCACCTGCTGGCTGCCGAGCATGGCAATCGCCCAAAAGAACGCGATAGCAAGCAGGAAGTTGGCAATCGGCCCTGCTGCGACAATGGCAATACGCTGCAATACCGGTTTGCGATTGAACGCTTGATCGAGCTGCTCGGGCGCTACATCACCCTCACGCTCATCAAGCATCTTGACGTAGCCACCCAGCGGGATGGCGGCCACCATGAACTCCGTTCCATGCCGGTCATGCCAGCGCACCAACGGACTGCCAAAACCAACGGAAAAGCGCAGCACCCTTACCCCACAGCGCCGCGCCACCCAGAAATGACCGAACTCGTGAAAGGTCACCAGCACCCCGAGGGCGATCAGCGTACCGAACAGCATGTACAGCCCGCTCATTGCATACTCCTCCGAACTCAGGCCGGATAGCGACTCAGCCAGTTGTGGGCAAGAACCCTGGCCCGGGCATCAGCCGCGAACACCGCATCCAGGGACTCTACCGCAGTGACTGCCTCGCGCTGCAAGACCTCTTCGATCATACTCGCGATATCGGGAAAGCGAATGCGCTGCTCAAGAAAAGCCGCCACTGCCACTTCATTGGCCGCATTGAGCATGGCCGGCGCACTGCCACCCACCTCGGCAGCCTGTCGCGCCAGGCGCAGACAAGGGAAACGCTGCTCATCCGGGCGCTGGAAGTCCAGCCGGGCCACCGCAAACAGATCCAGCGGCGCGACGCCGGAATCGATCCGCTCAGGCCAAGCCAGGGCATTGGCGATTGGCGTGCGCATATCCGGATTGCCCAACTGAGCCAGCACCGAACCATCCACATAATCGACCAGGGAATGAATCACGCTTTGCGGATGGATCACCACTTCGACCTGATCAGGATTCGCCGCAAACAGCCAGCAAGCCTCGATAAGCTCCAGGCCCTTGTTCATCATGCTGGCAGAGTCGACCGAGATCTTGCGCCCCATGGACCAATTCGGGTGCGCACAAGCCTGCTCAGGCGATACATGCGCCAACTCAGCCAGCGGCGTTTCGCGAAAAGGCCCGCCTGAGGCCGTCAACAGAATGCGCCGCACCCCAACGGCCTTCAGCCCACGCGCATGATCGACCGGCAGACACTGGAAAATGGCATTGTGCTCGCTGTCGATCGGCAACAAGGTGGCACCATTTTCCTGCACGGCCTGCATAAAGAGGTCGCCCGACATAACCAGCGCCTCTTTGTTGGCCAACAGCACCTTCTTGCCGGCACGCACGGCAGCCAGCGTCGGCCTGAGCCCCGCCGCACCGACGATGGCCGCCATCACCGCATCTACCGCTGGATGCGCCGCCACCTCACACAACCCAGCCTCGCCGGCCAGCACCTCAGTATTCAGACCTGCCGCCCGCAGCGCTTCGCGCAGCACTCGCGCCGAAGCCTCGTCAGCCGTCACCGCAAAAGCAGGCCGATGTTGCAGGCAAAGCACCTTCAACTCGGCCACACGGGAAAACCCGGTCAGGGCGAACACCTGATAGCGTTCAGGATGACGAGCGATCACATCGAGCGTGCTGAGACCAATGGAACCCGTCGCACCCAGCACGCAGATCTGCTGAGGCATGCTCACAAAGCCCCCCACCCTGCCAACCACAACAGCACGGCAAACAGGGGAATGGCCGCCGTCAGGCTGTCGATGCGATCCAGCACGCCTCCATGACCAGGCAACAGATTACTGCTGTCCTTGATCCCGGACTGACGCTTGAACATGCTTTCGGTCAGATCGCCAATCACCGATGCAGCCACCACCAAGGCAGCACCCGCCAGCCCCAACAGCACAGCGGCAACTGACCACCCCTGCTGCACGGCGACAACCAGGGTCAGCAGCAGACTGAACGCCAGGCCGCCAAAGAAACCTTCCCAACTCTTGCCAGGGCTAACCCTGGGCGCCAACTTGCGCTTGCCGAAGGCCTTCCCGGAAAAATAGGCCCCTACATCGGCCCCCCACACCAACACCATCACAGCGATGATCAGGGCATTGGCCTGTGGCCACTGTTTGAGCAGCACCAACCCCTGCCAGGCCGGCAGCAAAATCACCAACCCGATCAGCAATTTGCCGGGTAAACCACCCCAATAGCGACTGCTTTGCGGGTACGTCATCACCAACCCTGTGGCCAGCAGCCACCACAACACCGCACCGCCCAGCAGCCAGGGCGCCAACTGCGGCAGCAGGTAGAGTGCATAAAGCAGTGCCGCCACCGCACCGGCGTAAGTAACGCGCAAAGCCTGGCTTGCGAAGCCCGCCAGACGCGCCCACTCCCACGCCCCCAGACAGACAACAGCCGCAATAAACAGGGCAAAAGCGCCGCCATCGAGCAGAAAGAAACCACCCAAGGCGATGGGCAGCAGAATCAGCGCCGTAATAACGCGTTGTTTCAGCATTGACTGCGAGCCTCGGCATCCACCTGATCACCAGTCTTGCCGAAGCGACGCTGACGAGTGGCAAAGTCGGCCAGCGCATTGCGCATGGCCTCGTGTTTGAAATCCGGCCAGAACAGGTCGGAGAAGTACAGCTCCGAGTAAGCCAGCTGCCAGAGCAGGAAATTGCTGATTCGATGCTCGCCACCAGTACGGATGCACAGATCAGGCAACGGCAGATCACCGGTTGCCAGGCAACCCTGCAGCAGCCCCGGGGTAATGTCCTCGGGCCGCAGATGCCCCGCCTGCACCTCACGCGCCAGGCGCTGGGCAGCCTGCACGACATCCCACTGGCCACCGTAGTTGGCCGCGATTTGCAACACGAAACGGTTGTCGCCAGCAGTCTGCAACTCGGCCTCACGCATCGCCGCCTGCAGCTCCGGATGAAAGCGCGAACGATCACCGATGATGCGCAGGCTGATGGCGTTCTCCTTGAGCTTGCGCGCCTCGCGACGCAAAGCACTGAGGAACAACTCCATCAGCGCGCCCACCTCTTCGGCCGGGCGCTGCCAGTTTTCACTGGAGAAGGCGAACAGGGTCAGCACTTCAACACCAGCCTCGGCGCACACCTCGATCACGGCACGCACCGCATCGACACCCGCCTTGTGACCGGCAACACCAGGCAGCAAGCGCTTTTTCGCCCAGCGATTATTGCCATCCATGATGATGGCAACATGACGCGGTATCGCCGCCGAGGCTTCCTGCTTGGCCTTGCTCACATCACACCGCCATCAGATCGGCTTCTTTGGCTTCCAGAGCCTTGTCGACTTCGGCAACGAACTTGTCGGTAAGCTTCTGCACTTCATCAGCAGCGCGGCGCTCTTCGTCTTCGCTGATTTCCTTGTCCTTGGACAGCTTCTTCAACTCAGCCAGAGCATCGCGACGCACGTTGCGCACGGCCACCTTGGCATCCTCGGCAACGCCGCGGGCCTGCTTGGTGTAGCCCTTGCGCGTTTCCTCGGTCAGGGCCGGCATCGGCACGCGGATGGTGGCGCCGGCACTGCTCGGGTTCAGGCCAAGGTCAGAAATCATGATGGCCTTCTCGATCGCCGCACTCAGGGTCTTGTCGTGGGCCACGATTTTCAGGGTGCGCGCATCCTCCACGGTAATCGCCGCCACCTGATTCAGCGGCATTTCGCTGCCATAGGCCGGCACGCGAATGCTGTCCAGAATGCTCGGGTGCGCACGACCGGTACGAATGGAGGCCAGATTACGCCCAAGGGACTCAAGGGACTTGCTCATGCGCTCCTGAGCGTCTTTCTTGATCTCGTTGATCATTGTGCTTCCTCCTCGATCAGGGTTCCTTCGGCGCCACCTACCACGATATTCAGCAGGGCACCGGGCTTGTTCATGTTGAAGACCCGCAACGGCATCTTGTGATCGCGCACCAGACAGATGGCCGTCAGGTCCATCACGCCCAGCTTGCGGTCGAGCACCTCGTCGTAGGTCAGACGCTCGAACTTCTCCGCATTGGGATCCTTGAAAGGATCGGCAGTGTACACGCCATCAACCTTGGTGGCTTTCAGCACCAGATCGGCATCGATTTCGATGGCGCGCAGGCAGGCGGCAGAGTCCGTAGTGAAGAAGGGGTTGCCGGTACCGGCAGCGAAAATCACCACCTCACCGGAATTCAGGTGGCGCATGGCCTTGCGCCGATCGTAGTGATCGGTCACACCCACCATGGAAATGGCCGACATCACGATGGCCGGGATATTGGAACGCTCCAGCGCATCACGCATCGCCAGCGCATTCATCACGGTAGCCAACATCCCCATGTGGTCGCCAGTGACACGATCCATACCGGCAGCAGACAAGGCCGCGCCACGGAACAGGTTGCCACCACCGATCACCAGACCGACCTGCACGCCAATGCCAACCAGTTGGCCGACTTCCAGCGCCATGCGATCCAGCACCTTGGGATCGATACCGAACTCTTCGGAGCCCATCAGGGCCTCGCCGCTTAACTTGAGCAGAATGCGTTTATAGCGTGCTTGACGACCACTCATCTGCTGAGCCATTGCTTGTCTCTCCTGCGGCGTTTATTTGGCTAATCAGTTTACCCGGCAGTCAGACCACTGCCCGGTGAATTGGTGCAGCGCGCCACAATTGTGTCTCGCGCTTTGCAAAAGAGGCCGCACGCAGGAGCGGGCAGCCTCTTTCTTTACTGCTGTAACGACTGCCTTATTGCTTGGCAGCAGCTACCTGAGCGGCAACTTCGTCAGCGAAGTTGTCAACCGGCTTCTCGATGCCTTCGCCCACTTCAAAGCGGATGAAGGAAACGATTTCAGCACCGGCTTTCTTGGCCAGCTCACCAACCTTGACTTCCGGATCCATGATGAAGGCTTGCTCAACCAGGCTAGCTTCGGACAGGAACTTGGCGATACGGCCTTTGACCATGTTTTCGACGATGTTTTCCGGCTTGCCGGCGATCTTCTCGGCGTTCAGCTGCAAGAAGATTTCCTTTTCCTTGGCAATCAGCTCTTCGGAAACGTCGGCCGGGCTCAGTACGGCCGGGTTGGAAGCAGCGACGTGCATGGCAACGTGCTTGGCCAGCTCTTCGTTGCCGCCTTTCAGGACAACCAGAACACCGATGCGGTGGCCGTGCAGGTAGGAACCTACAACGTCGCCCTCAACGGCAGCCAGACGACGGATGTTGACGTTTTCGCCACACTTGGCAACCAGCGCCTCACGAGCGGATTCACGGGAAGCGATCAGCGGGGCGGCTTCGGTCAGCTTCTGAGCGAAGGCTTCGTCCAGACTCTCCTTGACGAAGGTCTTGAAGTCGTCCTGCAGGGCCAGGAAGTCGGTCTGCGAGTTGACTTCGATCAGCAGGCCACGACCACCCTCGACACGAGCGGCGATAGCGCCTTCGGCGGCGACGTTACCGGCTTTCTTGGCGGCCTTGATGGCACCGGAAGCGCGCATATCGTCAATGGCCTTCTCGATGTCGCCACCAGCGGCAACCAGAGCCTTCTTGCACTCCATCATGCCTTGGCCAGTACGCTCGCGCAGTTCTTTAACCAGGGCTGCAGTAATCTCTGCCATGTTCCTAATCCTCTTGAAGTGGTGTTCAACCATTCAACCCGGCCACGCCGGGCATAAAATTCTCAAGTGGCAAAAAGGGGGCCTAGCCCCCTTCTTGCGCAACGGGAAACCTGAGGTTACCCGCTATCAGCCTTCGCTGGCCTCGGCTGCAGCTTCTTCGACGAACTCATCGGTAGCGCCGCCGGCATTGCTACGACCACGGATCACAGCGTCAGCCATGGCACCCATGTACAGCTGGATGGCGCGAATGGCGTCATCGTTGCCAGGGATAATGTAGTCAACGCCTTCCGGGCTGCTGTTGGTATCGACGATGCCGATAACCGGGATGCCCAGCTTATTGGCTTCGGTGATAGCAATGCGCTCGTGGTCAACGTCGATCACGAACAGAGCGTCCGGCAGACCGCCCATGTCCTTGATACCGCCCAGACTGCGATCCAGTTTTTCCAGGTCGCGGGAGCGCATCAGGGCTTCTTTCTTGGTCAGCTTGGCAAAGGTGCCGTCCTGGGACTGGGTTTCCAGATCGCGCAGGCGCTTGATCGAAGCACGGATGGTCTTGTAGTTGGTCAGCATGCCGCCGAGCCAGCGGTGGTCAACGTAGGGAGAACCGCAACGCGCTGCTTCTTCAGCAACGATCTTGCCGGCGGAACGCTTGGTGCCTACGAACAGGATCTTGTTCTTGCCGGCAGCCAGCTTCTCAACGAACGACAGAGCGTCGTTGAACATCGGCAGGGTTTTTTCCAGGTTGATGATGTGAATCTTGTTGCGAGCACCGAAAATGAACTTGCCCATTTTCGGGTTCCAGTAACGGGTCTGGTGGCCGAAGTGCACACCGGCCTTCAGCATATCGCGCATGTTGACTTGGGACATGATAGTTCCTTGATAAGTCGGGTTAGGCCTCCACGCATCCCGCTATCCAACCCTTGCGGGCACCCAGGATAAACGTGTCGATACGTGTGCGGATTTAAGCCTTGCGGGCAGCACTGCCCACAAAGCGGCGCGTTTTATACCACACAAGCCATGACTAAGCTAGAAAAACACTGCACCGACTTAACCTTGCTGGCGCATTGCAGCTTCAAGCTTGCCGTACGCAGCTGTTACCATTGCCACCTTTATGGATTCGCCCGAGAGCCGCTATGACCGTCACCATCAAGACTCCCGCTGAAATCGAAAAAATGCGCGTCGCCGGCCGCCTGGCAGCCGAAGTGCTGGAGATGATCGGCGAGCACGTCAAGCCGGGCGTCACCACCGAGGAAATCGACCGCATCTGCCACGACTATATCGTCAACGTGCAGAAGGCCATCCCTGCCCCGCTGAACTATGGCGCCGCACCCGGCCGGCCCGGCTTTCCCAAATCGATCTGCACCTCGATCAACCACGTGGTCTGCCACGGCATCCCCAACGACAAGCCCTTGAAGGACGGTGACGTGCTCAACATCGACGTCACCGTGATCAAGGATGGCTACCACGGCGACACCAGCAAGATGTTCATGGTCGGCAAGGTGCCGGAATGGGCCCAGCGCCTGGCCCAGGTCACCCAGGAGTGCATGTACAAGGGCATCGAGATGGTCAAGCCGGGCGCACGCCTGGGCGATATCGGTGAAGTGATCCAGAAGCACGCGGAAAAACAGGGCTTCTCGGTGGTGCGCGAATACTGCGGCCACGGCATCGGCGCCGTCTTCCACGAAGAACCGCAGATCCTGCACTACGGCCGCGCCGGCACCGGCATGGAACTGAAGGAAGGCATGACCTTCACCATCGAGCCGATGATCAACCAGGGCCGCCCGGAGACCCGCCTGCTCGGCGACGGCTGGACCGCCATCACCAAGGACCGCAAGCTGTCCGCCCAGTGGGAGCACACCGTGCTGGTCACCGAGACCGGCTACGAAATCCTCACCCTGCGCAGCGACGACACCCTGCCGCGCACCTCCGCCTGAGCCCACATATATAGAAGGTAGGTCCGCATGCCGCAGATGGATCCGGAGTTGTTTGATCGCGGCCAGTTCCAGGCGGAACTGGCGCTCAAGTCCAGCCCCATCCCTGCCTTCAAGAAGGCCATCAAGCAGGCCCGCGAGGTGCTCGACGGGCGTTTTCGCAGCGGCCGCGACATCCGCCGCCTGATCGAAGACCGCGCCTGGTTCGTCGACCAGATTCTGCAGGAGGCCTGGAAGCGCTTCGCCTGGAGCGAGGATGCCGACATCGCCCTGCTGGCGGTTGGCGGTTATGGCCGCGGTGAGCTGCACCCCTTCTCCGACATCGACCTGTTGATCCTGCTCGACAGTGCCGACCATGAGGTCTTCCGAGAGCCCATCGAAGGCTTTCTCACCCTGCTCTGGGATATCGGTCTGGAAGTCGGCCAGAGCGTACGCAGCGTGGGCGAATGCGCCGAAGAGGCGCGCGCCGACCTGACAGTCATCACCAACCTGATGGAAAGCCGCACCATCGCCGGCCCGGAACACCTACGCCTGCGTATGCAGGAGGTGACCAGCACTGCACAAATGTGGCCCAGCCAGGAGTTCTTCCTGGCCAAGCGCAAGGAAAGCAAGGCACGCCACGCCAAGTACAACGATACCGAGTACAACCTGGAGCCCAACGTCAAAGGCTCGCCTGGCGGCCTGCGCGATATCCAGACCATCCTGTGGGTTGCCCGCCGCCAGTTCGCCAGCCTGGATCTGCACGCCCTGGTCAAGCAGGGCTTTCTGGTGGAAAGCGAATACAGCATGCTCGCCTCCAGCCAGGAGTTCCTGTGGAAGGTCCGCTACGCCCTGCACATGCTGGCCGGCCGCGCCGAAGACCGCCTGCTGTTCGACCACCAGCGCAAGATCGCCGGCATCCTCGGCTTCGAAGATGGCGACGGCAAACTCGCCGTCGAGCGCTTCATGCAGAAGTATTACCGGGTGGTGATGGCGGTTGCCGAGCTATCCGACCTGATCACCCAGCACTTCGAGGAAGTCCTGCTGCGCACCGATGAGGCCGCACCGGCGCAGCCGCTCAATAGTCGCTTCCAGGTACGCGACGGCTATATCGAAGTCACCCACGCCAATGTCTTCAAACGCACGCCTTTCGCCATCCTCGAAGTCTTCGTACTGATGGCCCAGCACCCCGAGCTCAAAGGGGTGCGCGCCGACACCATCCGCCTGTTGCGCGACAGCCGGCACCTGATCGACGACGATTTCCGCTCGGATATCCGCAATACCAGCCTGTTCATCGAGCTGTTCAAATCCGCGCAAGGCATCCATCGCAACCTGCGCCGCATGAACCGCTACGGCATCCTCGGCCGTTACCTGCCAGAGTTCGGTCATATCGTCGGCCAGATGCAGCACGACCTGTTCCACATCTACACCGTCGACGCGCACACCCTTCACCTGATCAAGCACCTGCGCAAGTTCAAGTGGCCAGAGCTGGCGGAAAAATTCCCCCTCGCCAGCAGCCTGATCGACAAGCTGCCCAAGCCCGAATTGATCTACATCGCCGGCCTCTACCACGATATCGGCAAGGGTCGCGGCGGCGACCATTCCGAGCTGGGCGCCGTGGACGCGGAAGCCTTCTGTGTCCGCCACCAACTCCCCACCTGGGACAGCCAGCTGGTCGTCTGGCTGGTCCAGCAGCATCTGGTGATGTCGACCACTGCCCAGCGCAAGGACCTGTCCGACCCGCAGGTGATCCTCGACTTCGCCCGCCTGGTTGGCGACCAGACCCACCTGGACTACCTCTACGTGCTGACCGTGGCCGATATCAACGCCACCAACCCCAGCCTGTGGAACTCCTGGCGCGCCAGCCTGTTGCGCCAGCTCTATACAGAGACCAAACGCGCCCTGCGCCGTGGCCTGGAGAACCCACTGGACCGCGAGGAACAGATCCGCACCACGCAGAGCGCGGCCATCGACATCCTGGTGCGCGGCGGTATCGACCAGGACGATGCCGAACAACTATGGAGCCAGCTGGGCGACGACTATTTCCTGCGCCACACCGCCGCAGATGTCGCCTGGCATACCGAGGCCATCCTGCAGCACCCGGCCAGCAAGGGCCCGCTGGTGCTGATTCGCGAAACCGCCCAGCGCGAATTCGAAGGTGCCACGCAGATCTTCATCTACGCTCCGGACCAGCACGACTTCTTCGCCGTGACCGTGGCCGCGATGAGCCAGCTCAACCTGAACATCCACGACGCGCGGATCATCACCTCCACCAGCCAGTTCACCCTCGACACCTATATCGTGCTGGATGCCGAGGGCGGGCGCATCGGCGACAACCCGGCGCGCATCAAGCAGATCCGCGAAGGCCTGATTGAAGTACTGAAGAACCCGGACGCCTACCCGGACATCATCCAGCGCCGCGTACCGCGCCAGCTCAAGCACTTCGCCTTCGCACCCAAGGTCACCATCCACAACGACGCCCAGCGCCCGGTGACGGTACTGGAAATCACCGCGCCGGACCGCCCTGGTCTACTGGCACGCATCGGCAAGATCTTCCTCGACTTCGACCTGTCGCTGCAGAACGCCAAGATCGCCACCCTCGGCGAGCGGGTGGAAGACGTGTTCTTCATCACCGACGCCAACAACCAGCCGCTGTCCGACCCGGAGCTGTGTGCCCGCCTGCAGGACGAGATCACCCGTCAGCTGTCGCCCTCCGGCGGCGAAACCGCCACGCCCAGCTCGCTGAGCATCTGAGTACGCAAGTAGAGACCGCATGAACCACGCCCTCACCCAGCTGCAGCCCTACCCCTTCGAGAAACTGCGCGCCCTGCTCGCCGGCATCACCCCGCCCTCGGACAAGCCCCCCATCGCCCTGTCCATCGGCGAGCCCAAGCACAAATCGCCGGAATTCGTGGCCAAGGCCCTGGCGGACAATCTCGATCAGCTGGCCGTGTATCCGACCACCCTGGGCATTCCCGCGCTGCGCGAAGCCATTGCCGCCTGGTGCGAGCGCCGCTTCGGCGTACCGCAAGGTTGGCTGGACGCCGCCCGCCACGTGTTGCCGGTCAACGGCACACGCGAGGCGCTGTTCGCCTTCACCCAGACCGTGGTGCAGCGTGCCGAACCTACACAAGAGCGCGGCCTGGTGGTTAGCCCAAATCCGTTCTACCAGATCTACGAAGGCGCAGCCCTGCTCGCCGGTGCCGCGCCGCACTACCTGCCGTGCCTGGAAGACAATGGCTTCAACCCGGACTTCGACGCCGTGCCGGCCGAGGTCTGGCAGCGCTGCCAGATCCTCTTCCTCTGCTCGCCGGGCAACCCTACCGGTGCGCTGGTGCCGATGGCGCAGCTGAAGAAGCTGATCGCCCTGGCCGATGAGCACGACTTCGTGATCGCCGCCGACGAGTGCTACAGCGAGCTGTACTTCGACGAAGAGAATCCGCCGCCCGGCCTGCTGACCGCCTGCGCCGAACTGGGCCGCAGCGACTTCAAACGCTGCGTGGTGTTCCACAGCCTGTCCAAGCGCTCCAACCTGCCGGGCCTGCGCTCCGGCTTCGTTGCCGGCGATGCCGACATCCTCAAGGCCTTTCTGCTCTACCGCACCTACCATGGCTGTGCCATGCCGGTGCAGACCCAGCTGGCCAGCATCGCCGCCTGGCAGGACGAAGACCACGTGCGCGCCAACCGCGACCAGTACCGTGCCAAGTACGACGCCGTGCTGGAAATCCTGCAGCCGGTGCTGGACGTGCAGCGCCCGGACGGCAGCTTCTACCTGTGGGCCAAAACCCCGGGGGACGACGCCACCTTCACCCGCGAACTGTTCGCCCGCGAACACGTCACCGTGGTGCCCGGCTCCTACCTATCACGCGAAGTAAACGGCGAGAATCCGGGCGCCGGCCGCATCCGTATGGCCCTGGTCGCGCCGCTGGCCGAATGCATCGAGGCCGCCAAGCGGATTCGCGCCTTCGTACAGGGCTGAACAGCGGATAAAAGAAACCCGGCACTGGGCCGGGCAGGAGGAGGAGCATCACAACCTCACCCTGCCCAGCCACAAGTGAAAAGATCGTGAAACGATCGTCCGCCAGCATGCAGGGCTATCGTCGGTGCCGACATGGCATAATCGCCGGCCAATCTTGACGGAACACGCTATTCGGTCTGCCCCTCAGACCCGTGAGGAACGCCCATGTCCTGCACCCTCTACGGCATCAAAGCCTGTGACACCATGAAGAAGGCCCGCACCTGGCTCGACGAGCATCAGGTCGAATACGCCTTCCACGATTACAAGACGGCCGCCATCGACCGCGCCAACCTGCAGAAGTGGTGCGCCGAGCATGGCTGGCAAACCGTGCTGAACCGTGCCGGCACCACCTTCCGTAAGCTGGATGATGCGCAGAAGGCCGACCTGGACGAGGCCAAAGCCATCGAGCTGATGCTGGCCCAGCCTTCGATGATCAAACGCCCGGTACTTGACCTGGGCGACCGCACGCTGGTCGGTTTCAAGCCTGACCTCTATGCCCAAGCGCTGGCCTGACCCGGCCCAACACGAATTGAAAGAAAAGGAATCCAACATGACAACCTCCTCCCTGTTCAGCCTGGCCTTTGGCGTCGGCACCCAGAACCGCCAGGGCGCCTGGCTGGAAGTCTTCTACGCGCAGCCGCTGCTCAACCCGGCCGCCGAACTGGTCAGCGCCGTGACCGCCAAGCTGGGCTACACCGGTGGCAACCAGGCCATCGCCATCAGCACCAATCAGGCGGCTGAGCTGGCCAACGAGCTGCGTAACATCGACCCGCTGCAGTCCGCCCTGCTGACCCGTCTGGCCGAGAGCACCAAGCCGCTGGTCGCCACCCTGCTGGCCGAAGACAAGGAGCTGTCCTCCACCCCCGAGGCCTACCTCAAACTGCACCTGATCTCCCACCGTCTGGTCAAACCGCACGGCCTGAGCCTGGCCGGCGTGTTCCCGCTGCTGCCGAACGTGGCCTGGACCAGCCAGGGCGCCGTCGACCTCAGCGAGCTGGCCGAGCGCCAGCTGGAAGCGCGCCTGAAGGGCGATCTGCTGGAAGTGTTCTCGGTGGACAAGTTCCCCAAGATGACCGACTACGTGGTGCCGGCCGGCGTGCGTATCGCCGACAGCGCCCGCGTGCGCCTGGGCGCCTACATCGGCGAAGGCACCACCGTGATGCACGAAGGCTTCGTCAACTTCAACGCCGGCACCGCCGGCCCAGGCATGATCGAAGGCCGCGTCTCCGCCGGCGTGTTCGTCGGCAAGGGTTCCGACCTGGGCGGCGGCTGCTCGACCATGGGCACCCTGTCCGGTGGCGGCAACATCGTCATTTCCGTCGGCGAAGGCTGCCTGATCGGCGCCAACGCCGGCATCGGCATCCCGCTGGGCGACCGCAACACCGTGGAATCCGGCCTGTATATCACCGCCGGCACCAAAGTGGCGCTGCTAGACGAAGCCAACAACCTGGTCAAAGTGGTCAAGGCCCGCGAGCTGGCCGGCCAGGCCGACCTGCTGTTCCGCCGCAACTCGCAGAGCGGCGCGGTGGAATGCAAGACCAACAAGACCGCCATCGAGCTGAACGAGGCACTGCACGCGCACAACTAAGCGCAGGGTGTTAAAGAAGGCCGGGCTCATGCCCGGCCTCTCTATTTATACTGAGCACATTTCCCAGCAGTGCCATCGCCCATGTCTCTGATCTCTCCCTGGCGCGCCGACTTTCCCGGCATCCTCGCCCTCGAAGCCGAAGGCCAGACCTATCTGGACAGCGCCGCCACCGCGCAAAAGCCGCAAGCTGTGCTGAATAGCCTGCTTGGCTACTACGCCAGCGGCGCGGCCAATGTGCACCGCGCCCAGCACCTGCCGGGCGAGCGTGCCACTCGCGCCTTCGAAGCCACACGCGACAAGGCTGCCGCCTGGCTGAATGCCGCCAGTCGCGAGGAAATCGTCTTCACCCGAGGCAGCACCGAATCGCTGAACCTGCTCGCCTACGGCCTGGAGCACCTGCTGCAACCCGGCGATGAAATAGCCGTCAGCGCCCTGGAGCACCACGCCAACCTGCTGCCCTGGCAACAACTGGCAGAACGCCGCGGCTTGCACCTGGTGATCCTGCCGCTCGACACCGAGGGCCAGATAGACCTGGCGCAAGCTGGCGAGCTGATCGGCCCGCATACTCGCTTGCTCGCCGTGTCGCAGCTCTCCAACGTCCTCGGTCGCTGGCAACCGCTGGCCGAGCTGCTGGCCATGGCCCAGGCACATGGCGCGCTAACCGTGGTCGACGGCGCCCAGGGCGTGGTGCATGGCCGCCATGATCTGCAAGCGCTGGGCTGCGACTTCTACATTTGCTCCAGCCACAAGCTCTATGGCCCGGACGGGGTGGGCCTGCTCTACGGCCGACGCGCCGCGCTGGAGCAGCTGCGCCCCTGGCAGTTTGGCGGCGAGATGGTGCTGGAAGCCGATTATCAGCACGCCCGTTTTCGTCCGGCGCCGCTGGGGTACGAGGCTGGCACGCCAGCCGTCTCCAGCGTGATAGCCCTGGGCGCAGCACTGGACTATCTGAACGGACTGGATCAGGCCGCCGTCAACGGCCACGAAGCCGCCCTGCATGCCAAGCTGCTGGCTGGCCTGAGCATCCGCGACGGCATTCGGCTGCTGGGCACGCCGCAGGTGGCCCTGGCCAGCTTTACCGTGGACGGCGTGCACGGCGCCGACCTGGCCCACCTGCTCACTGATCAGGGGATTGCGGTGCGCAACGGCCATCACTGCGCCATGCCGCTGCTCAAGCGCCTCGGACTGCCTGGCGCGATCCGGGTCTCGCTGGCCCTGTACAACAATGGCGAGGATCTGGAGCGCTTCTTCAGTGCCCTGGACAAGGCCCTGGAGTTGCTGCGATGAGTCTGCCCGGCAACGCCCAGGAGGCGCTCGACGCCTTCTCCGCCTGCCCCGGCTGGGAGCAACGTGCACGCCTGCTGATGCAGTGGGGCGAACGCCTGCAACCACTGTGCGAGGCGGAACGCTGCGAAGCCAACCGCGTCAACGGCTGCGAGAGCCTGGTCTGGCTGGTCGGCGACTGCCACCAGGGCGTCTGGCAGTTTCGCGCCGCCAGCGATGCTCGCCTGATCCGCGGCCTGCTGGCCCTGTTGCTGGCGCGTATCGACGGGCTGGAAACTCAGGCCTTGCAGAGCCTGGACCTGGCCGAGTGGTTCAGCCAGCTGGGGTTGAGCCGGCAGCTCTCGCCCTCGCGCAGCAACGGCCTCAACGCCGTGCTGCAGCGCATGCGCGAACTCACCCGAGCCTAGCCACGCTGGCGCTCGGTCAGCCCACGCAGGAAATTGCGCAATACCTGATCGCCGCAGGCGCGGTAGTTCTTGTGCTCCGGGCTACGGAACAACGCACTCAGCTCGGCCTTGGTCATCGGCAGGTCGGCCAGACGCAGGATCTCGTGCAGATCATCGTCGCGCAGCTCGAAGGCCACTCGCAGCTTCTTGAGGATGATGTTGTTGGTCAGGCGCTTCTCCACCGGCAGCGGCGGGCGACTTTCGTCGCGACCGCGCTTGTGCAACACCAGGCCAGCCAGGAAATGCGCCAGCACTGCGTCGGTGCACGGCTGGAACCCCTCCTCGTCATCCTTCTTCAGCAAAGCGGGCACGAGTGCCGGGTCGAGGTCGAAATCGGCCAACCCGCAGATACCTGCCAGCTCGGCATCATTGATATCCAGCAGATAGCGCAGGCTGCGCAGTACGTCGTTGTTGTTCATAGCACACTCTTATGCAGGCGCCGGCGGCGCAAGTGATCGGGTAATGGAGTGATCGCGGTCGAAGCCGCTACCACGGCTCCTGCGTGTTAAACAGGCTTGGCGCTGCGCTCTGACGGGCGCCGTGCGCCAGCCACCAGCTTGTCGATGATGCGCGCGGCCGCCGCCATGCCGAAGCTGGCGGTGACCATCATCACCGCGCCGAAGCCGCCAGCGCAGTCGAGTTTCACACCCTCACCAACGAAACCCTTGGCCTGGCACACGGTACCGTCGGGCTTGGGATAGCGCAGCTGCTCGGTGGAAAACACGCAAGGTACGCTGTAAGTACGCCCCGGCGTGCGCGAGAAGTTGTAGTCGCGGCGCAGGGTGCTGCGCACCTTGGCCGCCAGCGGGTCATTGAAGGTCTTGTTGAGGTCGGCCACCTGGATCTGTGTCGGGTCGACCTGGCCACCGGCACCACCGGTGGTGACGATCTGAATCTTGCGCCGTTTGCACCAGGCGATCAGCGCGGCCTTGGCCGCCACGCTGTCGATACAGTCGATCACCGCGTCGAGCTCCTCGGTGATGTACTCGGCCATGGTCTCGCGGGTGACGAAGTCGGCCACCGCGTGCACCGTGCAGGCCGGGTTGATGGCATGGATGCGCGCGGCCATCTCGTCGACCTTGGCCTTGCCCACGGCCCCCTCGATGGCATGCACCTGGCGGTTGGTGTTGGTGATGCACACGTCGTCCAGGTCGAACAGCGAGATCTCGCCCACCCCGGAACGGGCCAGCGCCTCGGCCGCCCAGGAGCCTACGCCGCCAATACCCACCACCGCCACATGGGCCGCGCCCAGGCGCTCCAGCCCCTCACGCCCATAAAGCCGGGCGATGCCGCCGAAGCGCTGTTCGTCTGTCATTTGCCGTACACCCTCGAAATCAGGGCGGCATTATACGGCTACAACGCGCTTTCGTTATGCACACGCCGACATCGTGCACGCCAATCGCTCAGCTGATGTTCTCCCTCTGCAACTGTTCGCACCGGGCTCGCCTTCGCCAGTCAGCGCCTGCGCCCCGGCTGCAAAAACAACGAACTTTCCGACGCCTGTAAGGCCCAAGCGAAGGGCGCTCCAGGCGCCGCTATACAGGCATCGGGAGGCGGAGTAGCATGCGCGCCGACCGGTGTTCACCGGGCCTTCCTCGTTCCTCCTTACGGAACCCACAAGCAAGATGCCAACGCGCAAATTCGGACTCAATCTGGTGGTCATCGTCGCGGTCGCCGCGCTGTTCACCGGCCTCTGGGCGCTCTACAACCGCCCCGTCAGCGCCCCCGACTGGCCGGAGCAGATCGCCGGTTACTCCTTCTCGCCTTTCCGCGTCGGGCAGAACCCGCAGACCGGTGTTTACCCGGACGACGCACAGATCCGTCAGGACCTGGAACTGCTCAGCCGGCAGACCGACAACATCCGGACCTACTCGGTGGACGGCAAGCTGGCCGATATTCCACGCATCGCCGAAGAGTTCGGCCTGCGCGTGACCCTGGGCATCTGGATCAGCACCGACCTGGAGCGCAACGAGCGCGAAATCGCCAAGGCCATCGAACTGGCCAACACCTCGCGCAGCGTGGTGCGCGTGGCCGTGGGTAACGAGGCTCTGTACCGCAACGAAATCAAGGTGCCGGAGCTGGTTGCCTACATCGACCGGGTGCGCGCCGCGGTCAAGGTACCGGTCACCACCTCCGAGCAATGGCACATCTGGCAGGAGCACCCGGAACTCGGTGACCACGTCGACCTGATCGCCGCCCACGTCCTGCCCTACTGGGAATTCGTGCCGATGGAAGACTCCACCGAGTTCGTCCTCGAACGTGCCAAGGACCTGAAGAAGCTGTTCCCGAAGAAGCCGCTGCTGCTCTCCGAAGTGGGTTGGCCAAGCAACGGCCGTACCCGTGGCGGCGCCGAGGCGGATCAGGCCGAACAGGCGGTGTACCTGCGCACCCTGGTCAACGCATTGAACGCCAAGGGCTACAACTATTTCGTCATCGAAGCCTTCGACCAGCCGTGGAAGGCCAGCGACGAAGGTTCGGTCGGCGCTTACTGGGGCGTGTACAACCTCGATCGCCAGCCCAAGTTCGCCTTCGAGGGCCCGGTGATCGCCATTCCGCAATGGCGCCTGCTGGCCGTCGCTTCGGTGGTCATGGGCCTGCTGGCCCTGGCCCTGATGCTCATCGACGGCAGCTCGTTGCGTCAGCGCGGGCGCACCTTCCTCACCTTCGTCGCCTTCGTTGGCGGCTCGGCTCTGGTGTGGATTGCCTACGACTACAGCCAGCAGTACAGCACCTGGTTCAGCCTGACCGTCGGCGGCCTGCTCGGCATCGGCGCGCTGGGCGTGTTCATCGTCCTGCTCACCGAGGCCCATGAGCTGGCCGAAACGGCCTGGGTCAGAAAACGTCGCCGGGCCTTCCTGCCCGTCCTCGGCGACAGCGCCTACCGGCCCAAGGTGTCGATCCACGTGCCCTGCTATAACGAGCCGCCGGAGATGGTGAAGCAGACCCTGGATGCCCTGGCCGCCCTGGACTATCCGGACTTCGAAGTCATTGTCATCGATAACAACACCAAGGATCCGAAGGTCTGGGAGCCGGTCGAGGCTTACTGCCAGCAACTGGGCGAGCGCTTCCGCTTCTTCCATGTCGCGCCCATCGAGGGCTTCAAGGGCGGCGCGCTGAACTACATCCTGCCGCACACCGCGCCCGATGCCGAAGTGGTGGCGGTGATCGACTCCGACTACTGCGTCGACCCCAACTGGCTCAAGCACATGGTGCCGCACTTCGCCGACCCGAAGATCGCCGTGGTGCAGTCGCCGCAGGACTACCGCGACGGTGACGAGAGCAGCTTCAAGAAGCTCTGCTACGCCGAGTACAAGGGCTTCTTCCACATCGGCATGGTCACCCGCAACGACCGCGACGCGATCATCCAGCACGGCACCATGACCATGATTCGGCGCAGCGTGATGGACCAGCTGAAATGGGCCGACTGGACCATCTGCGAGGACGCCGAGCTGGGCCTGCGGGTGTTCGAGCATGGTTACTCGGCGGCCTACGCGCACCAGAGCTACGGCCGTGGGCTGATGCCGGACACCTTCATCGACTACAAGAAACAGCGCTTCCGCTGGGCCTACGGCGCCATCCAGATCATGAAGGGCCACGCCCGCTCGTTGTTCCGTGGCGAAGGCTCGCAGCTGACCCGCGGCCAGCGCTATCACTTCATCGCCGGCTGGCTGCCGTGGATCGCCGATGGCCTGAACATCTTCTTCACCATCGGCGCCCTGCTCTGGTCGGCGGCCATGATCATCGTGCCCAACCGGGTCGATCCGCCGCTGATGATCTTCGCCATCCCGCCGCTGGCGCTGTTCTTCTTCAAGTTCGGCAAGATCATGTACCTCTACCACAAGGCCGTGGGGGTCGACATCAAGCGTGCGTTCCAGGCGGCGATCGCCGGCCTCGCGCTGTCGCACACCATTGCCAAGGCTGTGCTGTACGGGGCGTTCACCAAGACCATCCCGTTCTTCCGCACGCCGAAGATGGCCAGCAACCACGGCATCCTGGTCGCCCTGGCCGAGGCCCGCGAGGAGGTGTTCGTCATGCTCCTGCTGTGGGGCGCGGCCATCGGCATCAGCTTCGCCCAGGACATCGGCAACGCCGACGTGAAGTTCTGGGTCGCCACCCTGCTGGTGCAGTCGCTGCCCTATCTGGCGGCCTTGCTGATGGCTCTGCTGTCGTCGCTGCCCAAGCCGCAGGAACAGGCCGCTAACGAGCCGGCCAGCGCCACCTGAACCGGGCACATCCCATCGAAACGGCGGCCTTGAGGCCGCCGTTTTGCTTTAGAATGGCCGCCTTTTCGCCTAACGCCGTACCGGAGCCGCAATGACTGCCCTCACCCCGACTCTCGAGCTCGCCTGCGACCTGATCCGCCGTCCCTCCGTCACCCCGGTCGACGAAGGCTGTCAGGAGCTGATGATGCGCCGCCTGGCCGCCTGCGGCTTCGAGGTCGAGCGCATGCGCATCGAGGAAGTGGAGAACTTCTGGGCCAAACGCGGTGGCGACGGCCCCGTACTGTGCTTCGCCGGCCATACCGACGTGGTGCCGACCGGTCCGCTGGACGCCTGGCAGTACCAGCCGTTCGACGTGCGCGTGGACGACGAAGGCATGCTCTGCGGCCGCGGCGCGGCGGACATGAAGGGCAGCCTGGCGTCGATGATCATCGCCGTGGAACGCTTCGTTGCCGACCACCCGAACCACAAGGGCGCGATCAGCTTCCTGATCACCAGCGACGAGGAAGGCCCGGCCCAGCACGGCACCAAGGCCGTGGTCGAGCGCCTGCGCGAGCGCAACGAGCGCCTGGACTGGTGCATTGTCGGCGAGCCCTCCAGCACCACCCTGCTCGGCGACGTGGTGAAGAACGGCCGCCGCGGCTCACTCGGCTGCACCCTGACCGTATACGGCAAACAGGGCCACGTGGCCTACCCGCACCTGGCCAAGAACCCCATCCACCTGGCCGCCCCGGCTCTGGCCGAACTGGCCGCCGAGCACTGGGACGACGGCAATGCCTACTTCCCGCCGACCAGCTTTCAGGTGTCCAACCTCAACGCGGGTACCGGCGCGACCAACGTCATTCCGGGCGAGCTGAAAGCCGTGTTCAACTTCCGCTTTTCCACCGAGTCGACGGTCGAAGGCCTGCAGCAGCGCGTCAGTGAAATTCTCGACAAGCACGGCCTGGACTATCACCTGGAGTGGGCGCTGTCCGGCCTGCCCTTCCTCACCCAGCCGGGAGAGCTGCTTGACGGAGTGGCCGCCGCCATCCGCGCCGTCACCGGTCGCGAAACCACGCCATCCACTTCCGGCGGCACCTCGGACGGGCGCTTTATCGCCACCCTGGGTACGCAAGTGGTTGAACTCGGCCCGGTCAACGCCACCATTCACCAGATCAACGAGCGCGTACTGGCCAGCGATCTGGACCTGCTCACTGAGGTTTACTACCAAACTTTGGTGAACTTGCTCGCATGAGCCTGATCTGCCCGATCTGCCAGGAGCCGCTGAACCCCAGTGACAGCGGCCTGGCCTGCAGCAACCGGCACAGCTTCGACCGCGCCCGCCAGGGCTACTACAACCTGTTGCCGGTGCAGCACAAGAACAGCCGCGACCCAGGCGACAACGCCGCCATGGTCGAGGCGCGCCGGCGCTTCCTCGGTGCCGGCCACTATGCGCCGCTGGCCAGGCGCCTGGCCGAACTGGCTGCCGAGCGTAAGCCGGCCCGCTGGCTGGATATCGGCTGCGGCGAAGGCAATTACACCGCCCAGCTGGCCAAGGCCCTGCCGGACGCCCAGGGCTATGCCCTGGACATCTCCCGCGAGGCGGTCAAGCGCGCCGCGCGCCTGGCCCCAGAGCTGACCTGGATGGTCGCCAGCATGGCCCGTGTGCCCCTGACCGACGCCAGCTGTGACCTGCTGGCCAGCGTGTTCAGCCCGCTGGACTGGCAGGAAGCCCTGCGCCTGCTCAAGCCAGGCGGAGGCCTGCTGCGCATGGGCCCGACCCGCGAGCACCTGATGCAGCTACGCCAGAAGCTGTACGACGAAGTCCGCGACTACGATGACCAGAAGCATCTGGAGCTGATTCCTGCCGGCATGCGCCTGGCGCACAGCGAAACACTCAGCTTCCCGTTAATGCTGAGCGATGCCCAGGCCCGCGCCGACCTGCTGGCCATGACCCCGCACGGCTGGCGCGCCAGCGCCGAGCGCCGCGCCGCGGTGATCGCCGAAGACTTCGAAGTCACTGTCTCCATCCGCTACGATTGGATCGAAAAGATCTAGAGAGCCCGCCATGCGCCAACCCGATATCGAGATCTACCTCAAGGACGCCAGCCAGCAAGCCGTAGCCGACTGGCTGAGCGAGGCACTGGGCCCATGCAGCGCCTGGCAGCAACGCGGCCAGACCTTCAAGTGCCACGCTGGCGACATCCCGGTCACCTTCCTGCCCAAGGCGGTAGGCAAATGGCACAGCATTCTGCTGGAAAGCGACGCCACGCCCTGGGCCGACGATGTCGCCTGCGCCGAAGCCGCCTTCGCCGCGCTGGGCGTGGAAGTGCGCTGCGCGCCGGGTGGCTGGAGCGAGGAACAGGGCGAGGAAAACGCCGACCTGTGGATCAAGGTCAATGCCGAGGGCACCCAGGAATTTATCTGGCGTACCGACTGAGGCAGTCGCGGCCAAAGCCCCTCCTACAGAAGCCCAAAAACAAAAGGCCCGTCGATGACGGGCCTTTTGTTGTAACCGCGCGGGTCTTCAGACCTTGGCCACGTCTTCCGCCTGCAGGCCTTTCTGGCCCTGGATCACGGAAAACTCCACCTGCTGACCTTCGATCAGCGAGCGATGACCTTCGCCACGGATGGCGCGGTAGTGGACGAACACATCCGGACCGCTTTCGCGTTGAATGAAGCCATACCCCTTGGAATCATTGAACCACTTCACGGTTCCGACCTCACGATCAGCCATTACCACTTCCCTCGATTCTCGATTTTGTTTTTGCCCCTTGGGGGCTTCGACGTTCGGCGCAGTCATCGCTCTGTGCATCCTTTCCTGGCCAGGCCAGGAAGGCGTCCGGGGCGACGGCCGGTCGAGTATAAAACAAGTGTTCGCTCTGCCAAGGGATATTTTAGGCCAGCCGTAAAGGCCGTCACACAAGGCCTGCAGCCGGATTTCAGGGTTTTGCCGAAAGCAAATCGGTCAGCTTTTTCGCCAGGCTCTGATACTGGTACGGCTCGATGCGATAAGCCCAGTCAGTGCGCCCCGGAACGTTCTCCGCGGCCAGATCGCTGTCCTTACCTAGCAGCAGCCAGTGCTGGTCGGCCTTTAGATAGAAACGGCCCTCCAGCTTCTTGCCGGCAAAGGTCTCCAGGCTGAAGATCAGGCTGGGTTTGCCCTCGAACGTCAGCTGATCGAGCGGCGCCGCGTCGGCGAACTGCAGGTCGGCAAACACTCGGGCCATGCCATCGGCGGCGCCGTCGAACGCCAGCTTGCCGTTCTTGGGCAGATTGCGCAGCTGCAGATTAGTCTCCTCGGCCTTGTCGCGGAACAGTTGCACTTGCTGGCCATCGGCGTGCTCCACCTGCAGCGCCTTGACCTCGGCAAATGGCACGGCGGTCACCCGGCGATCCAGCCAGTCCAACTCGGTAGCCGGCAGTTCGATGCGCCGATCGATCAACCAGCTCTGCGCCTCGCTGGCGCCACGCACCAGCTGACCGTTCTGTTGTCCCGGATTACCGATCAGTAGCGGCAGTGACGGCAACTCTCCACGCAGCAGCGTGACCTTGAGCGCTTGCGGCTCCACCAGACCAAGACGCGCGTAGAGTTCGGGGTTACGGGTACGCGGCTCGACCTTGCGCGCCTCGTTCAGCACCTTGAGCAAACCAGACACCTGCGCCTGGTTGGCCGGGTAATTCGCCTTGGCCGGCAGCACCCAGCCCTGCTCCTGACGCTGCAGCCGGACCAATGGCTGGCCGGCACGCTGCACTTCAATGGCCTCGACCTGGGACGGCTGCAGCTCTGGCAACCAGCGTTGCGCTTCCGGCAGCGCCTGCGGCTGCTCGGCCTTGCGGGTGAAATGCCAGGCAGCCAGGAGCGCCACCACCAGCACTGCCAGGATGATCAGGGTCTTGCGATTCATAGCGGTGTTCTCCTCGATCAAGGAGTCGTTGTATACGGAAGGGAACAGCATGGGAAAGGGCAACGCCCCTTCCCCTTGCCGATATCAGGCCGACTTGCGGCGACGCCACAGCCACAGGGCCAGTACGCCCAGGGTCAGCAGCAGCGGCACCAGCAGGATATTGGCCAGTTTCAGGGTACGGCCCAGATCCTCGATATTGGCATTTAGCTGGTAACGCACCTCGCGCAGCTCCTTGCGGATGCGCAGCTTCTCGTCGACAAACTGCTGCAGCGCGGTCTGCTGCTCGGCGGTCAGCTCCAGCGGCTTGCTCGGGTCCTGCTGTTGCAGGGCAGCGAGTTTCTGCTCGGTCTCGGCCAGGCGCTTCTGCAGGTCTTCTTCCTTGACCCGGAACTGCGCCTCGGCCTCACGCTGCAGCGCCTCGACCACCTCGAACGGGCGACTGAAACGACCGCGCGAGCGCACGCTGATCAGCGCGTCGCTGCCGGACAGGTTGTCCAGGGCGTTGATGGCAAAGCCGGCATTGTCGGCGAACGGCTGCGGCACGCGCTGGCCGAAGAAGTCCTGCACCTGCACCCACATGCGATCGCCCAGCAGGTCGGTGTCGGCCACGGCGATCACGTTGATGTTCTCCGCCGACTTCAGGCCGTCCTTCTGCCCCTCGATACCGTCAGGAAACGCCGTCTGTGCCGGGCCGCTGATACGCGCAGCAATCGCATAACGCTCGCCGGTCGGGTTGAGATCGGCCATCAGCTCTTCCGGGTTGGCCAGCATGGCGAAACGCGCGGCGTCCAGTGGCATGGCGTACTCGGAGCTTTGCAGCAGCGGGGTGAACTGGGTCTTGGCCCCTTCAACCGGCTCGAGAATGCCACTGGTGGCGACGTTGATGCTCTCCAGACCCGAGGTCACCACATCGTCCTGATCCATGGCCCGCTGCGGCAGCGCCAGCCAGGCGGCGTGACGAACCGGACGCTGGCCCTGCCCCATACCCACGGACAGCGCGTAGGAACCGTCGCCGAGCACCTTGTTCGGCAGCATGCGCACGCCCCAGGCCTTGAACAGCGGCTCCAGGTCACTGGCCTTGTCCATCTCGTCGCCCGGCAGCATCGGCGCGGCATTGTCGGCCTCGGCATAGGGGTCGACGAATACCAGCAACTTGCCACCACGCAGGACGAACTGGTCGATGGCGTACAGGCTGGCCTGCGGCAGGTTCTTCGGGTGCACCAGCAGCAGCACCGAGACCTCGTCCGGAATCTTGTCGACGCCGGCCTTGAGGCTGTCGATCTTGAACAGCTGGCGGATCTCCTCCATCACCATCCACGGCGCGGTCGGCTGGCGCGCGGCCATGTCGAAGCCGCCGTTGATCTGCAGGCCACTGAGCAGGCCAATCACCGGCTTCTGCGGCTTGGCCAGGCCCTGCACCAACTGACTGATCTGGTACTCGAGGAACTCTTCCTGATCCAGCGGGAAGAACGGGATCACCTGCTTGTCGTCCACCGCGTTGGTGCCGGCCAGGCCGAAGTAGATCGAATCGCCGTTCTGGCTCGCCGGCACGGCCTGCAGGCCGAATGCCGCGGCCTTGTCCTCGTCCTCGGAGAACGGCTCGGGGTCGACGATGTGCAGCTTGATCTTGCCGCCGGCTGCACGCTCGTAGGCCTTGAGCATTTCCTCCACGCGGGTGGCGTAGTTGCGCAGCACGGCCAGGTCGCGGGCACTCTTGTCGGAGTAGAAGAAGTACAGGTTGATCGGCTCTTCCAGCTCGCCAAGGATGCGCTCGGTGCCCTCGGAGATGGTGTAGAGCTTCTGCTCGGTCAGGTCCAGGCGGGCATTGCCCAGGCCCAGGCTGGTGAGCATGTTGAAGGCCAGGAAGGCCACGGCGATCAGCAGCAGGCCGGCGCCGGAATACATCAGTTTTTTCATCGTCAGTCAGCCTTCTTCAGATCGACCACGATGGCGGTGGCAGCAAGCCAGGCGGCCATCAGGGAGATGAAATAGAGCAGGTCGCGCAGGTCGATCACGCCCTTGCTGATCGCGTTGAAGCGCGTCAGGAAGGACAGCGACGACACTGCGTCGATGGCCCATTGCGGTGCCCAGGCCAGGGCGTCGAGCACCATGGGGAAGCCGCTGACGATGAACAGGAAGCAGGCGCTGACGGCGAGGATGAAGGCGATCACCTGGTTCTTGGCCAGCGCCGACATGCACGAGCCGATGGCCAGGTAGGAGCCGGCCAGCAGCCAGCTGCCGAAGTAGCCGGTGAAGATCGCGCCGTTGTCCGGCTGGCCCAGGTAGTTGACCGTGATGATCATCGGGAAGGTCAGCAACAGTGCGATGCCGGCGAACACCCAGGCGGCGAGGAACTTGCCCAGCACCGCGTCAAAACGGGTGATCGGCAGGGTCATCAGCAACTCGATGGAGCCGGATTTGCGCTCCTCGGCCCACAGGCGCATGGCAATCGCCGGCACCAGGAACAGGTACAGCCAGGGGTGGAAGTTGAAGAACGGCGCCAGGTCCGCCTGGCCGCTCTCGTAGAAGCCACCGAGGTAGAAGGTGAAGACCCCGGACAGCACCAGGAAGATCAGGATGAATACATAGGCAAGCGGCGTGGCGAAATAGCTGCGCAGCTCGCGCTTGAAGACCACCGGCAACTGCGTCATGCCGCTTCTCCTCGGGTCAGGGTGCGGAATACCTCATCGAGGCGGCCGCGCTCCACGTCCAGTTCCTTGATCTGCCAGCCACGCTGGCGAATCAGCTCGTTGACCTGCGGGAAGATCACCTCGCCCGCCTTGGCCAGCACGGTCAGGCTGTGCTCGCGCTCGTTGCGCTCGACGCCGGCCACCCCCGGCAGGGCGGACAGGGCTTCGACGTCCAGTTCGCTGGTGCCGACCAGGGTCACCGCCTGGTGGTAGCGCGAACGCCCTTCCAGCTCCAGCGGCGTGGCATCAGCGACCAGCTTGCCGCCGGCGATCACCACGGCGCGGGTGCATACGGCGGACACTTCTTCGAGGATGTGGGTGGAGATGATGACGATCTTGTCCTTGGCCAGGCTCTGGATCAGCTGGCGCACCTGGTGCTTCTGGTTGGGGTCGAGGCCGTCGGTGGGCTCGTCGAGGATCAGCACCTGCGGATCATGCAGGATCGCCTGGGCCAGGCCGACGCGGCGCTTGAAGCCCTTGGACAGGGTCTCGATGCTCTGTTCCAGCACCTTGTCCAACTCGACCTGCTGCACCGCGCGCAGCACCCGCTGCTTTTTCTCGGCGCCGCGGAAGCCGCGCACCTCAGCGATGAACTCAAGGAAGCCGCGCACGGTCATGTCGCCATAGCTCGGCGCACCTTCCGGCAAATAGCCAATCAAACGCTGTGCGGCGAGCGTATCGCTCTGCACGTCATGACCGAGAATGCTCGCCGTACCCGAGGTTGGCGCCAGGAAGCCCGTGAGCATCTTCATGGTGGTGGATTTACCGGCCCCGTTCGGGCCAAGGAAGCCCAGCACTTCCCCCTGCTGGACTTTGAAGCTGAGGCCATCAACGGCCGCATGCCCCGCAAAACGCTTGGTCAGGTTTCTTATCTCTATCATGGCCTCTCACCATCGCGATGGAAGCCCGCAGCCTGCGATACCACTGCGGGCCCGACAAATGCCGGCCGGACTATAAGGAGTGGGTCGGCGGCTATGCAAGACCGCATGGGCAAGGGAAAGTTTCCATATGTCTCGTCCATCGTTTGGCTTTTGCCGCAGACCCGCGCTTGCGGCACACTAGCGCCCCCGAGCAAGTGCTCGCTTGAAATGCCGTCAAGAGCCCGTATGACCCGCTCCCCGTTCCGCCGCCTTGCGTTTGGCGCCCTGCGCCGCCTGTTGTTTCTCTGGGTGCGCTCGGAAACCATCAATCAGTCTTCCTTCAACCTGCGCCTGGATCGCTCCAAGCCGGTGTTCTATGTGCTGCAGCAGCCCTCGGCCGCCGACCTGGCCGTGGTCGACCGCGAATGCAGCAAGGCCGGCCTGCCGCGTCCGGTACTGCCGGTGGCCATCGGCGAGCAGCTGGAACCGGCCGGCTTCTTCTACCTGACCCGCGAACCCAGCTGGTTCGGCGGGCATGACAAGCGCGGCGCCCCGCCCGCCCTGCAGCGCATCCTCAGCAGCCTCGACAGCCAGGCAGTGGACGATGCGCAGATCATCCCGGTCAGCGTGTTCTGGGGCCAGTCGCCGGACCGCGAAACCAGCCCGTGGAAACTGCTGTTCGCCGATACCTGGGCCGTTACCGGGCGCCTGCGCAAGCTGGTCAGCATCCTGATCCTCGGACGCAAGACCCGCGTGCAATTCGCCGCGCCCATCCACCTGCGCGAACTGCTCGACCAGGGCAAGGGCCGCGAACGTACCCTGCGCATGGTGCAGCGCATCCTGCGGGTGCACTTCCGCAACCAGAAGGCCGCGGTGATCGGCCCGGACGTGTCGCACCGGCGCAACCTGGTCAAGGGCCTGGTCCACGACCCGCTGGTGCGCCAGGCCATCGCCGAAGACGCCGAGCGTGAAGGCATCAGCCTGCAGAAGTCCGAAGCCAAGGCGCTGCACTACGGCAACGAGATTGCCTCGGACTACACCTACACCGCCATCCGCTTCCTCGAAGTAGTGCTCAGCTGGTTCTGGAACAAGCTGTACGAAGGTATCCAGGTCAACCATCTGGAAGCCGTGCGCGACCTGGCCCACGACCACGAGATCATCTACGTGCCGTGCCACCGCAGCCACATCGACTACCTGCTGCTGTCCTACCTGCTGTTCCGCAACGGCCTGACCCCGCCGCACATCGCCGCCGGCATTAACCTCAACATGCCGGTGGTCGGCGGCCTGCTGCGCCGTGGCGGCGCCTTCTTCATGCGCCGCACCTTCAAGGGCAACCCGCTGTACACTGCGGTGTTCAACGAATACCTGCACACCCTGTTCAGCAAGGGCTTCCCGGTCGAGTACTTCGTCGAAGGCGGACGCTCGCGCACCGGCCGTACCCTGCAGCCGAAGACCGGCATGCTGGCCATCACCCTGCGCAGCTTCCTGCGTTCCAACCGCCTGCCGATTGCCTTCGTACCGGTGTACATCGGCTACGAGCGGGTACTGGAAGGCCGCACCTACCTGGGCGAGCTGCGCGGCGCGGCGAAGAAGAAGGAGTCGATCTTCGACATCTTCAAGGTCATCGGCGCCATCCGTAAGCAACGCTTCGGCAGCGTGCACGTCAATTTCGGCGAGGCGATCAAGCTGGCCGACTTCCTCGACCATGAGCAGCCCGGCTGGCGCACCCAGGACCACGGCGAGCAGTTCCGCCCGGCCTGGCTCAACACCACCACCAACCGCCTCGGCGAGAAGGTGGCCCAGCACCTGAACGAGGCAGCAGCCATCAACCCAGTCAATCTGGTGGCCCTGGCCCTGCTCTCCACCGCCAAGCTGGCGCTGGACGAAAAGGCCCTGGCCCGTGTGCTCGACCTGTACCTGGCATTGCTGCGCCAGGTGCCCTACTCGCCGCACGCCACCCTGCCCGAAGGCAACGGCCAGGACCTGATCCGCTACGTGCAGAGCATGGACCTGCTGGCCGAGCAGAAGGACGCGCTGGGCAAGATCCTCTACCTGGACGAGCAGAATGCCGTCCTGATGACCTACTACCGCAACAACGTGCTGCACGTGTTCGCACTGCCGGCGTTGCTGGCCAGCTTCTTCCTCAGCAGCTCGCGCATGAGCCGCGAGCAGATCCTGCGCTACGTCAGCGCGCAGTATCCCTACCTGCAGTCCGAGCTGTTCATCCGCTACTCGGCCGAGGAGCTGGAAGGTGCCGTCGACCAGTGGCTGAACGCCTTCGTCGAGCAGGGTCTGCTGCGCCGCGAGGACGACATGTTCATCCGCCCGGCACCCAGCTCGCGCCAGTACGTGCTGCTCAGCCTGCTGGCCCGCGCCATCGTGCAGACCCTGCAGCGCTTCTACATGGCCACCGCGCTGCTGCTCAACGCCGGCCAGTACGCCCTGAGCGCCGAGGAGCTGGAAAACCTTTGCGTGACCATGGCCCAACGCCTGTCGATCCTGCACGGCCTCAACGCCCCGGAGTTCTTCGACAAGAGTCTGTTCCGCCACTTCATCCAGACCCTGCTCGACCAGGGCGTGCTGCGGCAGAACGGCGAAGGCAAGCTTAGCCACCACCCGCAACTGGCTGAACTGGTCGAGGGCGTGGCCAAGCGCGTATTGCCGGCGGAAATCCGTCTGTCGATTCGTCAGGTCGCGCTGGAGCGCAGCGAAGACCCCGAAGAGGCCGCCTGAACTAGTGCTCCGAACGTCTGCCGCGTGACGTCCGCCGGCAGCGCTCGGAGCAATAGCGCACCTCCTCCCAGCAGCGCGCCCAGCGCCGCCGCCAACTGAAGGGCAAACCGCAGTGCACGCAGAGTTTGCTCGGCAGGTCGGCCTTTTTCACAGTGCCTGCCCCGCATCCAGGCGCGCCAACAGATCCTCGCCACGCTGCCACAGCGCCTCACGCCGGTCTTCGTCCATGCGATCGAGGTTGCGGTAGACCATGGCCAGGCGCGGATTGGTGCCCAGGCGGTCGCGATGGCGGCGTAGAAAATGCCAGTACAGGGCATTGAACGGGCAGGCCTGCTCGCCCACGGCCTGATCGACCCGGTAGGCGCAGTCGCCACAGTAATCGGACATGCGCTGGATATAGCGACCGCTGGCGCAGTAGGGCTTGGAACCCAGGTAGCCGCCGTCGGCATGCATGACCATGCCCAGGGTGTTGGGCAGTTCCACCCAGTCGAAGGCGTCCAGGTAGATCGCCAGGTACCACTCGCAGATCGCCTTGGGCGCGATGCCGGCGAGCAGGGCGAAGTTGCCGGTCACCATCAGCCGCTGGATATGGTGGGCATAGCCCAGCTCGAGGCTCTGGCCGATGGCCTGGGCCATGCAGCGCATCGAGGTGTCGCCAGTCCAGTAGAACTCGGGCAACGCGCGACTGTTGCCGAAGGCATTCAGCTCGGCGTACTCGGGCATGCGCAGCCAGTAGATGCCGCGCACGTATTCGCGCCAGCCAATAAGCTGGCGAATGAAGCCCTCGGCCGCATTCAGCGGCGCCCTGCCCTCGCGGTAGGCCTGTTCGACATCCGCGCACAGCTGGCGCACATCGAGCAGGCCGATGTTCAACGCGGCGCTGATGCGGGCATGGAACAGATAGGGCTCGCCCTGAGCCATGGCGTCCTGGTAGTCGCCGAACGCGGCCAGGCCGAAATCGAGAAAATGCTGCCACAGCGCCTGGGCCTCGGCATGGGTCACCGGGTAGTCGAAGCCTTCGAGGCTGCCGTAGTGCCCGGCAAAGCGCTGCTCGACCAGTTGCAGCACCTCGCGGGTGAGGTCGTCGGCCGTGAAACTGGCCGCGAAGGGGCCGCGCAGGCCTTTGGGCAGCGCCTTGCGATTGTCCTGATCGAGGTTCCAGGTGCCGCCGACCGGGCTGCCGTCGAACTCCATCAGCAGGCCGGTGCGCTTGCGCATGTCGCGGTAGAAGTTCTCCATGCGCAGCTGTCGGCGCCCGCTCGCCCAGGCCGCGAAGCGCTGCCGCGAGCAGAAAAAGCGTCGGTCTTCGTGCCACACCAGCGGCCGACCGCACTGGTTCAACGCCTCCTGCAAGCGCCATTCGCCGCACTCGGTCAGGTGCACCTGCTCCACGCCCAGGCGCTCGGCCCAACGCAGCAGCTCGCCCGGCAGGCTGCCGCTGTTGTCGGCATCGTCCAGGCGCACGTAGATCACCCGCCAGCCGCGCTCTTCCAGGGCCTGGGCGAAGTGGCGCATGGCGCTGAAGATCAGCACGATCTTCTGCGGGTGATGGGCGACGTAGGTGGCCTCGTCCATCACCTCGGCCAGCAGCAGCGCATCCTGCGCCGGGTCGAGCGCGTCGAACAGGCTGAGGTCGAACGAGAGCTGGTCGCCCAGCAACACGCCGAGTCGGCGCGCGGGCGTCACTACCAGGGCTCGCTCAGGCCGACCGGCACGCGCAGCGGCTCCACCGGGCCATCGCGCATACCGCACATCTCGTCATGCACCACCTGCTGCACCATGGTGCACGCCACCGGCGGGGTGAAGCGCAGCAGCTCACGCAGGTGGGTGATCGAGCGCACCTGCACGGTATCGCCCGAGGCGTCGAGCAGCGGCTTGGTGCCCTCGTCGGTACGGGCGAGCAACACATAGAAACCACCTTCCAGCGAGCACAGCTCCAACTCGTTGATGGCCCCTTGGGCGGCCATCTGGTTGAGTTCTTCGAGGGTCATGGCGCATCTCCTACCAGGGTAAAGGCTCGCCGTCATAGGCGAAGAAACCGCCACTGTCGGCGGGGTCCAGTCGGTCGATCAGGTTGAGCAGCTGCGCGGCCGCCTCACGAGGCGGGCGGCCTGCGGCAGCGCCGCGAAAGGGTTGCGAGAGCGCTGACCGCACGGTGCCCGGGTGCAGGCTGAACAGCCGGGCCTGCGGCTTGCTTCGGGCCAGTTCGATGGCCGCGGTCTTGACCAGCATGTTCAGCGCCGCCTTGGAGGCACGGTAGGCGTACCAGCCGCCGAGGCGGTTGTCGCCAATGCTGCCGACCTTCGCCGACAGCACGGCCATGACTCCACGGGGCGCCAGCAGCGGCAGGAACTGCTGCAGCACCAGCGCCGGCCCCAGCGCGTTGATCTGGAATACCGCCTGCAACGCTTCGGCCTGCAGCGCCGCCAGGCTCTTTTCCGGACTCACCCCAGGACGGTGCAGCACCCCGGTCGCCAGCAGGATCAACTGCAGCGGCCCCTGTCGGCCGATCTCGGCAGCGGCGAGGGCGATGCTCTGTGGGTTTTCCAGATCCAGCGCCGGCGTGGTCGAACGCCCGAGGGTGAGCACCTCGGCGCAACGCGGGTCCTCGCGCAGCAGCTGGCAAAAGGCAGCGCCCAGGGCGCCACCGGCGCCGATCACCAGCGCCCGATAGCCATCACCCAGGGAGTCCATCAGGGCCTGCGTTCGGCGGGAACGCGACGGAAGAACAGGGTGACCTGGCCCAGTTCGACACCGAACTTGCGCATGCTCGAACGGTTGATCAGGGTGTCCTCGTCCATCAGGTACATCCAGTCGTCGAACTCCACCACATAGGTGGTGTCGTCGACCGGCAGGTTCAGCTGATAACGCCAGCGCAGTGCATTGCCGGCGATCTCGCCCTGGGCTTCACCCAGCACGTCATCGGCACGCCCGCGCCAGCGGCCCTCGCCGTCCGGCGTCAGGGTCCAGACCCGGCGCTGGCGCGTACCATCGCTGTAGAGGAAACGCTCGTCGAGAATCAGCTGCTCACCCTCGCGGCGGCTGGTGATATCCACATGAAAGCGCTTGATCACCTCGCCGGAACGGTCCTCGAAAATGCCCCAGGCCTCGACCGGGCCGTCGAAGAAGGTCGGCAGATCCAGGCGCGGTTGTTGATCGGAATAGTGCTCGACCTCAACCCCGCTGCAGCCGCCGAGCAGCGCACCTGCAAGCAACAGCGCCAAAAACCTGCGTTTCATCGCGAACGCTCCGTATTGAGGCCGAGCAGCGCCCGGCGCAGCTCGGGACTGCGGGTATCGGTATCCAGCCAGATGGCGAAGAAAGCCTTGGCAAACTCGGGGTCGGCAATTTCCTGGCGCAACTGGCCATCCAGGTAAAACCGCCCGCCCTGCCCCGGCCGGTACTCGCCGGCGATGCGTTGGCCGGCTTTCACATCGGGGAAGGCCAGGCGCAGGTCGTCTTCCCAGCCGGCCAGTGTCGCCGGATCTACATCCGCGACCCGGCGCATCTCGTCCAGGCTGGCCTTCACCAGGGTGTCCCGGCTGATGTCACGACGGTAGGTCAGCTCCAGCACGAAAGGCTGGTTGAAATCGACCTGGGGGGCCGGGCTCCATAGCCGTGCGGTGTAGACCGTGAAACCGAACCAGGTGAACTCACCGGCGCCAACCAGCCGGGCATCGGGTAGCTGACTGCGCCATTGCCCCTGCGCAGGCAAGGCCGGGACGTTCAACGACAGCACCAGTGCGGCAAGGAAGGCCGCCCGGCGCAGCCAATGGATGTAGCCTGTCATCAGCGCACCTCCCATACCCTGTTAAGCCGGGGCCCCATGGCACCCGGGTGTTGAATAAAAAAATCCGGCAACCCAGAAAGGGCATGGGGAGGGAGGTTGCCGGATTGCGCAGCACGACAGTCGAGGTGCCATCAGGCAGCGAATTCGTCCTCGCTGAATGCCATCAAAGTTGCCTTGCCTGCGCGCACTTCGGCGAGCAGACCATCCGTCTCGGTCAGTACCCGTGCCACGAAGAAGTCGGCCGACTTCAGCTTGGCGCTGTAGAACGCGCTATCGCCGGCGCCAGACGCCAGTCTGGCAGCGGCCACCTGGGCCATGCGCGACCACAGCCAGGCCAGGCTGGTCAGGGCAAACAGGCGCAGGTACGGCACCGATGCGGCGCCGGCCTGCTCGGGATCCTGCATGCCCTCGCGGGCGAGCCACAGGGTGGCGTCCTGCAACTGCTTGAGCGCTTTCTCCACAGCGGCAGCGTGAGGTGCGTCGGGGTGCGCGGCCAGCCACTGCTGCACCAGGGTGAAGAAGCTGCGAACCGCCCGCCCACCACCCAGCGCCAGCTTGCGGCCCACCAGGTCGAGCGCCTGAATACCGTTGGTGCCCTCATAGATGCGGGTAATGCGGCAATCACGCACCAGCTGCTCGATACCCCAGTCCTCGGTGAAACCGGAACCGCCCAACACCTGCAGACCCTCGTTGGCACAGGCGAAACCTTCATCGGTGAGGAACGCCTTGACCACCGGGGTGAGCAGCTGCACCAGATCGTCCGCCTGCTGACGCACGTCGGCCTGCGGGTGGTCGTGGGCGATGTCCAGCTGCAAGCCGGTGAAGTACGCCAGCGCGCGGCAACCTTCGACCATCACCTTCTGCCGCAACAACATACGCCGCACATCCGGATGCACCAGGATCGGGTCTGCCGGCTTGTCGGCCGCCTTGGGGCCGGACAGCGAACGGCTCTGCAAGCGCTCGCGAGCGAAGCCGAGGCTGATCTGATAAGCGTGCTCGGCAATGCCCAGCCCCTGCAGCCCCACCATCAGGCGGGCGGAGTTCATCATGGTGAACATGCAGCTGAGGCCCTTGTTCGGCTCGCCGATCAACCAGCCCTTGGCACCCTCGAAGTTCATGACGCAGGTGGCGGAGCCCTTGATCCCCATCTTGTGCTCCAGGCCGCCGCAGAAGGCCGGGTTACGCGTACCGTCCGGCAGCCACTTGGGCACCAGGAACAGGGAAATACCCTTCACGCTGTCGGGCGCGTCCGGCAACTTGGCCAGTACCAGATGCACAATATTCTCGACCAGATCATGCTCGCCGCCGGTGATCCAGATCTTGGTGCCACTGAGGGCATAGCTGCCGTCAGCCTGAGGGGTGGCGCGAGTACGGATGAGGCCGAGATCGGTGCCGCACTGCGGCTCGGTCAGGCACATGGTGCCGGTCCAGTCACCGCTGATCAGGCGCGGCAGATAGGCCTCCTGCAGATCGCGGCTGCCATGGGCCGACAAGGCATTGATCGCACCATGGGTTAGGCCGGGATACATACCCAGTGACAGGTTGGAGGAGCACACCATCTCCTCGACCATCATATTCATCACATGCGCCAGGCCCTGGCCACCAAACTCGGTGGGGCAGGCCAGTGCCGTCCAGCCACCTTCGGCGAAGTGCTGATAAGCCTCCTTGAAACCTTGCGGCGTGGTGACCGAATGGGTGGCCGGATCGTACTGGCAGCCCTGTTTGTCGCCACTGCTGTTGACCGGTGCCAACACCTGCTCGGCCAGCTTGGCGGCCTCTTCGAGCACCGCACTGCCCAGGTCGGCGCTGAATTCGCTCTGGCTCGGCAGCCCTTGCAAAGCGGTGTAGCCGTCGAGGACTTCCTCGAAAACGAAGCGCATGTCACGAAGGGGGGCGCGGTAGTTCGACATCGGTGCAACTCCATCAAAGTTGTACAATATGATTTTTTGTACAACTAATTGGGAGGCCAGTGCAAGCACTTTGCGTATGTCTTGCCACACTCGAGACAGAAGCCACTGCCGAAACGCACCCGCAGGCAGGCCAAAACACCCGCAGCGACGACCGTCGGCGAGGAAATGGCGCAAGGAATGGGTGATGGCGCCAGGTTATGAATGAGCGTCAGCGCCGCTCAACGCGGCGCCAGGTGCGCCACCAGCAGCTGTACGCTTTCGCGTCCCTGGTACTCGTTGACGTCCAGCTTGTAGGCCAGCTCGACCCAGCGCACGTTGGGGTTGGGCCACAGCTCGCGGTCGACGTTGAAGGCGATGCCGTCCAGCGTCTGCCCACCGCACTCGGTCTTCAGCACCAGCTTGAGGTGCTTCTCGCCTACCACGCGCTGATTGACGATCTGGAACACACCGTGGAACAGCGGCTCGGGAAAGTGTTGCCCCCAGGGTCCGGCATGGCGCAGGGCCTTGGCCAGTTCCAGATGAAATTCCTCAACGCCGAGCTGGCCGTCGGATAGCAACCGGCCGGTGAGGTCATCCTCGCTCAGCTGACGGCGCACCTCGGCATCGAAGGCAGCGGCGAAGGCGCCATAGTTTTCCTGTGGCAGCGACAGACCAGCGGCCATGGCGTGGCCGCCGAATTTGCTGATCAGCCCGGGATGCTTGGCGGCTACCGCGTCCAGCGCATCACGGATGTGCAGGCCCGGCACCGAACGCGCGGAGCCCTTGAGCAGGCCGTCGCCGGCATCGGCGAAGGCAATCGCCGGGCGGTGATAGCGCTCCTTGAGACGCGAAGCAAGGATGCCGATCACGCCCTGGTGCCAGTCCGCCTCGAACAGGCACAGACCGAATGGCAGGCTGTCCAGCGGCAGGTCCTTGAGCTGGGCCAGGGCCTCGCGCTGCATGCCCTGTTCGATGGCCTTGCGGTCCTTGTTCAGGTCGTCGAGCTGCTGGGCCATGTCGCGGGCGAGGGCTTCGTCCTCGCAAAGCAGACACTCGATGCCCAGGCTCATGTCGTCCAGACGGCCCGCCGCATTCAGGCGCGGGCCGAGAATGAAACCGAGGTCGGTGGAGCTGATGCGCTCGTGGCGCTTGCCAGCCACCTCGAGAATGGCCTTGAGCCCGGGCCGTGCACGTCCGGCGCGGATGCGCGCCAGGCCCTGGTGCACCAGGATGCGGTTGTTGGCGTCCAGCGGTACCACATCGGCCACGCTACCCAGCGCCACCAGGTCGAGCAGCTCGCCCAGGTTAGGTTCGGCCGGACGCGGCTCGGTGACACCGGTGCTGGCGAACCAGCCCAGCTCACGCAGCCTGGCGCGCAGCGCCAGCAGCACATAGAACATCACCCCGACCCCGGCCATGGCCTTGCTCGGGAAGTCGCAGCCCGGCTGGTTGGGATTGACGATGGCGTCGGCCGCCGGCAGTTCGGGGCCGGGCAGGTGGTGATCGGTGACCAGCACGCGCAGGCCCGCGGCCTTGGCGGCGGCCACGCCGTCGACGCTGGAGATGCCGTTGTCCACGGTCAGCAGCAGGTCTGGCTGGCGCTCCAGCGCCACGGCGACGATCTCCGGGGTCAGGCCGTAGCCGTATTCGAAACGGTTGGGCACCAGGTAATCGACATGCGCCGCACCGAGCATGCGCAAGCCGAGTACACCGACCGAGCTGGCGGTGGCGCCGTCGGCATCGAAGTCACCGACGATCAGAATGCGCTGGCGCTGCTGCAGCGCCTGGACCAGCAGCTGCACCGCCGCTTCGATGCCCTTGAGCTGCTGATACGGCAACAGCCGCGCCAACCCCTTGTCCAGCTCGACGGCGGACTGCACGCCACGGGCGGCATACAAACGGGTCAGCAGCGGTGGCAGCTCGCCAAGGTCAGGCAGGGTTTCGGGCAAGGGGCGGAGATCGATGCGCATGGAAAGGCCGTATTGATTCAGGGAGTTACTCCCTCTCCCCCTGGGAGAGGGCTGGGGCGAACCGCGTAGGGTGAGGGTGTTTCGGGCAGCTCGGCGCGGCCGGCTAGTCCCTCACCCCTAGCCCCTCTCCCAGGGGGAGAGGGGAAAACGGCTCAACGCTCGCCGGCCAGCCACTCCAGCGGAATCTCGTGCTGGCCACGCTCGTCGGTCACGAACAGCTCGCCATCGCTGATCATCACGCTCCAGTTCACCGCACGCGGCAGGTCACGGGCCAGCGCTTCCAGCGCCTCCTGCCCCACCGCCACCACATTGATGTTCTTCAGGTTGCGCACGGTGTCGAGCACCTTGCTCTGCCACACGCGCAGGTTGCCGTAGGCGACCAGGCTGAACTTCTCGGTACGCCGCGAGCACCAGGTGATGCGTTCGGCATCCGGCTGGCCGACCTCGATCCAGTGCAGCACACGGTCGTCCAGGCTCTTCTCCCACAGGGCCGGCTCGTCGACATCCGACAGGCCGCGACCGAAGGCCAGCTGCTCGTGGTACCACAGCGCATAGGCGATCAACCGCACGCACAAGCGCTCTTCGGTCTCCGAAGGGTGCTTGGCCACGGTGAAGCGCAGGTTCTCGTAGACGCTGCGGTCGATGTCGGTCAGGTTCAGTTCGATCTTGTAAGGCGTGGCTTGCAGAGCCATAGGAGCGGTACCGGCAGGGAAGCGAAGGGGCGCAAGTCTAGCGCGAAACCTTCGGCAGGTGAGGCTCATGCGACCGGACGGGGTTGGCAAACGGCGCCACAGGCGGTTGCCGCGACCTATTAGCCGCCGTATAAGACCGGGCACCGAAAGCCCTCATGGTCGAGAGGCTTGCCCAGGGAAGGGAGCCCCATGGAAGTATTCACCATCGTTCTGCTCGTCATCATCGCCGTGGCCGTGTTCGTCGCTTTCAGCGGCGGCGAGCCGGTCGACCCACGCCTGGAAGTCAAAGGAAGTCCGGCACGCATAACGTTGGACGAAGCCAAGCAAATCAACCGCATCGCCAGCCTGCAATACATCCACCCGCAGCTGGCCCGCAGCCTGGCCGCCAAGCTGCAGGGCGATGCCTGGCAGATCGCCCAGAGCGGAATGTGCACCAGCCTGCTGGACGACGAGCAGACAGACGCGCTCCTGCAGCTGCTGGACCGGCTCGACCCGCACCATCGTGGCGTCGCCTTGGACAACCTGCTCAACCACCTGATCGCGACGGGGCACGCGCGCCGGGCCCTGGAGCTGCTGGCGAAAACCGGCGACGGCCTGCCCCGCTCACCTCTGCTGAAAGCCCCGCTGCTGCGCGCCGAGGGCCGCCTCGATGAAGCAAGAGCCGTGCTGGACGAGTTCGACGAGCACAGCGGTGACGCCGAAGTCCTGCCGCTGCTGCAGCTGGCCCGAGAGCAACGCGAGGTCGCTCAGCCGGACAAGGCCGCGCGCACCCTCGAGCGGGCCTGGCAGTCGATGCAGACCGACGCCGAACTGCAGCAGTACCTCGGCCTGGACACCCTGCTGCGGGAACTGGCCGAACTCGGCGACTTCGCGCGGCTGCAGGCCATCGCCGGGCTGCTGCCGCAGGAGCAGAGTCCGCTGGCGATCACCGAGCTGATTCGCGCCGGCCTGTTCGAGCAGGCGCGCTCGCTCATCTCCAAACTGCCCTCCCACGCAGGGCAGGACCTGCATGAGCAGATGCTCGCCGCCATGCTCGAGCGTGGCCAGCTGGCGCAAGCCGAGGAACTGCTGGCGACCCTGGACGATGTGCAGCGCATGCCCCCGCTGCTGCATCTGGCCCAGTGGCATATCGGCCGTGGCACCTTCGACGGCGCCGCCAGTGCACTGCAGGCGCTCGCCCGTGACGTGCAGCAGCGCATCGATCTGTACCTGTCGCTGTGGAGCCTCCATGCCGAGGAACGGCCCGAGCTGGCGGCCCGCTTGCTGGAGCAGGCCGAGCGCTGGCTGGCCGAACTGGCCGAGGATCAGCGGGATGAGCTGCCCTTCTTCGTGCTCGAGGCGCGCCTGCTGGCCCAGAGCCGGCTGCCCGCGCGGCAACGCACCAGCTACGAGCTGCGCAGGGGGCTGGAGGAAATGGAACGGCTACTGGGGTCGATGGACTGCTACGGCAGAATCGCCAACCTCACCCGCCTGGCGCGCCTGCTGCACAAGCTCGAGCGCGACGAGGATGCCCTCGCCAAGCTGGCGCAGGCTCATGAGCAGCTGCGCCGGAGCGCTCCTGACGACGAGCTGGAAGACTTCGACAAGGCCCTGCTGCTGGAAAACATCGCCCTCGCCTATCTGCAGCTGCAGCGCCTCGATCTCGCCCCGGCGGCTCGCGCGGATATTCCGCCGGGCGAATCCTTCGGCGAGGACCAGTGGGTGGCCGCGCTGGTCGAGCACGACCATCTGCAACTGGCCATCCAGCACCTGACCTTCTTCACCCTGCACGCCCTGGCCCAGCCACTGCGACAACTGACGGACAAGCTGGCCGACCTGGCCGACCAGGGCCAGGCACTGCGCGGTCAGCTGCTGAGCAAGCTGCAGAGCGATGCGTTCTGGGAACCCTCCGGCGCAGCCACCTGAAGACACTCGCACGGCAGAGTGCCTGGCGGCTCAGGCTCAGCAGTACAGCTGCCCGATCTGCCCATCCTGCGGGTCACTGTAATCAATGATTGCCTGCGCCGTACCCAGATCGACACACAGGCGGCAGTAATGCTCGCCGTGGCGCCAGGCCATGATCACGCTGGCATCGCCTGACTGGTTGAGCTCGAAGCGCCCGTCGAAGGCCGGGTGATGGTTGCGCAGGCGCATCAGCGCCAGCAGGCGCTGCACCAGCGGTTGCTGCAGGGCCTCTTCGGCTTCCGCCAGGCTGTAGTGGTGGCGGTTGACGTCACGCGCCTCGCCACTCGCCTCGCACAGCTCGAAGTCGTTGCAGCCAGCCAGCAGGCCGACGTAGTAGACCTGCGGAATGCCCGGGGTGAAGAACTGGAGGGCCCGCGCCGCGATGTAGGCGTTCTCGTTGCGCATCAGCGCCTCGAAGAAGGTGCAGGTCAGCTGGTAGATGGCCCCCACGCTGTGCACGTTGACCGCCGAGCGGCGCATGATCGGGTCGGCGCTGCGCGCCGAGACCTCGTCGATGAGAAAGCGGATCTCGGTCTCCGGCAGCATGCTTTCCACATCGGGAATGCAGATGCCGTCGTGGGTATCCAGCACGGTGATCTGGTTGCGCGGGCACATGCGCAGCCACTGCTTGAGGTAACGGCTGTTGCCGCTGAGAAAGGCGTGCAGCACCAGCGGCGGCAGGGCAAAGGCATAGGGCCGCATGTGCCGGCGCGAAATGGCGTACTGGTAGCTGATATGGTCGTGCACTTCCGGCAGCATCTCGGCGCCGTATTTCTCACCGGTCTCGCGGAACCAGTCGAGGATGCGGTAGACGTCCGGCTCGACCAGGAAGCAGCTACTGCCGATCTTCTTGGTGGTGTAGCCGAAGGCATCCAGGCGGAACAGTTTGACCCCGCGCGCGGCGAGAAACGCCAGGTAGCGCTCCATCAGCTGGTAGGTCTTGGGTGACTGGTAGTTGAGGTCGATCTGCCGCTCGGTGAAGGTACACCACACCCGGCAACGCTCGCCGTTGGCCAGTTGTACCTCGCGAAACGGCTCCTTCTCCTTGCGGATATGGATCTTGGCCAGGTCTTCCAGGGTGATCTCGCCCAGCTCGTCGACCTGTACGAACAGCTCGGCATGCGGCGAGGCGCGGCCCTTGGCGACGAAGTCGAGAAACTCCGGCGACTGGTCGGAGATATGGCTGATCACCAGATCGACGCACAGGTCGAAGCGCGCGGAGATGCGCTCGACATCGGCCCAGTCGCCGTAGCGCGGATCGACCTCCAGATGGGTCAGCGGCGAGAAGCCTCCATCGGCATTGGACGGATACAGCGGCAGGATATGCACGCCGCCGAGGGCATCGGCCAGATGCCGATCCAGCAGTTGGTAAAGTTCGCCCAGGTTGCGCCCCAGACGGTCGGGATAGGTGATCAACTGAACGGCGTTACGCAGCGTCATGGCTCCCCCCGGTACACAGTGCCTCTCAAAGACCTAGGCCACTAACGCCGCTATCGTCAAGCAAACCTGCGCAGCGGCGACCTTCAGAGACGCGCCAGCAGCGCCTCCAGCGCCTGCTTCGGTGCCTCGTGCCAAAGGCCGTAGCTCAGCGGGAGGGTCTCCAGGCCGGCACGCGCCAGCACCAGGTAACGCTCCAGTTCGAGAAAGCCCTCGCCCTCCCCCGGAAAACCGATCAGGTCGATGGCCAGGCACTTGTCGCCGCGGCGGCAGAACAGGTCCAGCACCTGCCCGGCCAGCGGGTAGTGGCTCCACACGCTGACGCCATGCTTTTCGAGCGCCTGGCACAGCGCCTGGCGGGCGTCATCAGTGGCTCCCGCCTGCCAGCTGGCGACGGGCTTGTGCAGGAACTCCAAGTAGCGGCGCAGCAGGTGCGTGGCGGGCAGCTGTCGCTCATCCGCGCTGAACAGCAGCACCTGGCGTTCGCGGGCGCGGGTGATGGCGACGTTGAACAGGTCGGCGCGGTTCAGGTAGCGGGCGGCCTGCACGGCCTCATCGTCGATGGCGAAGCTGAGGATCATCAGGTCGCGCTCCTCGCCCTGGAAGCCGTAGGGCGTGTCCACCAGCAAGCGGAACTCGCGCAGCAGCTCCAGCGGCAGCGTCTCGCCGATGCGCAGGCGAATGCGCTCGACCTGATCGCGAAACGGCGACAGCACGCCGACGCTGGGCTTGAGCGGGCTGTTTTGGTACTCGGCCATGTGCGCGGCGAGCAGTTCCAGCACCTGCTCCACCTCAGCCTCGTTGACGCCGTTGCGCCCGCGCCGGCCCGCCACCCGCCGCAGCTGCAGGCTGTTGCAGGCCTCGCAGCCGGGGCGCTCCTTCATCACCCGCAGGCGCTGGTCGTAGAACAGCTCGTTGCTGAAGCGGATCAGCGCCGGGCGGCTGCGGAAATGCTCGTCGAGAAACACCACCGCCTCCTGGCTGGCCAGTTGCAAGCCGACCAGGTCGAGCACGCTGTTGTCGCGGTAGCTCCAGGCCTCGCGCTCGTCGGCCTGCAGGCCGGCGCGCTGCAGCAGCTGCGTCTCGCGCACGCGGGAGAGGAAGGAGATATGCCGCAGCTGCCGTGCATCGCCGGTCACCACCGCGCGCCTGCAGCGCTGGAAGGCCGGCAGGGCCGAGGCGATATCGCACTGGGTGGCTTCGTCCATCACCATCAGGTCGAACAACTCGGCGCGCAGCGGCAGCAGGCGGTGCAGCTCGTCCAGCGTCACCACCCAGATCGGGAAAGCCGCCAGCAGGCGTGCCGGGTCGATGTCCTCGAACAGCGCCAGCTGGCGCTGCGAACTGCGCGCGCGAATGGCCTGGTTGTAGCGCACGAACAGGCCACGGTCGTTGAGCAGCAGGCGCTTGAGCGTGAGGCTGCGGTGGCTGTTGAGGTGCTCGCGGCTGAGGCGCTGACGGCGCTGCTGGCAGTCGCGTAGCTCGTCGAGCAATGCCCAGGGCCGCACGCCGCTGGCAATGCGCTTGCGCACCCAGGGCACCTGCAACCAGCGCTGCCAGAACGCCAGGCTGCCGCGCTCGGCGCGCAGCAGCAGGCGGCTCCAGCGCACAGCCTGCGCGCAGCGCCTGGCAAAGTCGGCCGACAGACGCCGCTCGGCCTGCTGCAGCACGTCCAGCTCGCTGCGCTGGCGCTGTTCGAGCTGCTCGCAGAGGCTGTCGAATTCGCCCTGCAGCAGCCGTTCCATGCGCTCGCGCAGGGCCTGACGCAGGCTCTGGCCGTCGCCTTCGAGCACGCCGTCGCGCAGGCCGAAATCCTCGCGCAGCTTGTGCGCGATGACCCTTACCGCCTGGGCGCTGCGGCTGACCAGCAGCACGCTTTCGCCCTGCAGATAGCGATCCAGCGCCAGGGCCGCCAGGCTGTAGCTCTTGCCGGTGCCGGGCGGGCCGGAAATCTGGCTCAGCGGATGGCGCGCGGCGTTCTCCAGCGCCCGGCACTGGGCCGCGCTGAGCTGAGCCGGCAGGCGCTGCGGCGTGCTGATCGAGCCCGGCGGACGGGCAGGCGGCGCCTCGCCGAGCAATTGCAGCAGGGCCGGTGACAGCTGCTCGGTGTCCAGCAGCATCTGCAGTTCGTGGGCGATGCCGCGACTGCCGGTGCCGCGCGGCACCAGGGCAACGAAGGCGCCCGCCTGCAGCGACAGGCTGCGCCGGCGCTGGGCCTTGGCCAGCGCCTCGGCATCGGCCAGCTGCGGAAAAGCGGCGGCCTCGCTGACCTGGCGAACCTGGGTATTGCGCTCGACCCAGACGAGCAGCTGGCCAAGGGCGACGGCATCGACCGGGCCCGCGGGCAACGGCAAGCCGTCGAGGCTGTCCGTGCCGTCCTCGACGAACAGGCGGCGCAGCAGGCGCCAGTTGCCGTGTGCCTGCTGCGGGTCGATGGCCAGCAACTGGGCCTGGCCGTCGGCGGTCGCTTGCAGGCTCGCCTCGTAGTAGAACAGTGGGCCGCAGATCGCCTGCGAGCCGCCGGTCTCCAGCGCCAGGCGACCGCAGACCGGCAGCACGCCGTAGATCAGCTGCAGTTCGCGCGGGTACAGCGCCTGCGCCTCGGCCAGGGCCGTGCCCAGCTCGGCCGACAGCGGCACCAGCGGCATGCTGCCGCTGGCCAGCTCCTCACGCCCGTCGAGCCAGGCCCAGCGCCCGGGGGGCTGCTTGCCGAGGTTGTCCAGGTCCATGTCGCGGCTGTCGGCCAGGTAGCAGCTGCGATAGAAACCGAGGAGCCGACGGGCGTGGGGATGGTTCATCTAGTGGCCTGCGAAGCGCGTCCAGAGGGCGTCGAACTCGCGCGCGTAGGCCGCCAGCAACTGCGGATGGTCGATCACCAGCAGGTTCTCCTCGTTGCTGGTGCTGGCGCTGCGGGTCCAGTTGAAGCTGCCGTTGAGCAACAGTCGGCCGTCGAACAGGGCGAACTTGTGGTGCATGTGGAAGGGGCTGTCGTCGATGCGCAGCGGCACGCCCTGGGCGATCAGGTACTGGATGTCACTGCCTTCGTCGAACTGCTTGTCGTTGTCGCTGATCACCCGCACCGCCACGCCGCGGCGATGGCAGGCGATGATTTCCTCACTGAGACGATCGTCGGAGATGGTGTAGACGCAGATATCCACCGTCTGTCTGGCCTGGCGGCACAGTTCGCGGATCTTGCGCAGACACTCCTCACCGGGGCTGAAGTGGGCACTGGCCACCGCCGGGCGCGCGGGCGAGCTGGCCAGGTCGAGGGTCTTGACCACCTGTTCCAGCCATTTCAGCGCGCCCAGGGCGCTGGCCGGGTCCTGCACCAGCTCGCGCACCAGGGCGAAGGCCCGGTTGCGCAGGTAACGCACCTGATCGGGACCGAGGTCGCTACCAAGCTGGCGCAGTTCGTCGCGCTCCTCGTTGCTCAGCTTGAGGTCGGCCAGGCTGTCGCGCAGCTGCTGGTCCAGGTGGGCGAAATCCATTCAGGTTCTCCTTCGGGTACGGGTCAGTGCGGCGTACAGCACGCCGCAGAAAGCGCCGGCCAGGTGGTATTCGAAGGACACGCCGCGCTGCGGCAGCAACCCCCACCACCAGCCGCCATATAGCAGCAACACCAGTACGGCGATCAGCAGGCTGCCCAGGCTGCGCTCGAACCAGGCACGGCCGAGCAGCAACCCCCACAGGCCAAACAGCCAGCCGCTGGCGCCCAGGTGCATGCCCGGCCGGGCGAATAGCCAAACCAGCAACCCGCTGCCGAGAATGATGAAGACGCTGGCGGCGAGAAAGCGCCGGGGCGAATCAAGCATGGCCAGCCAGGCCAGCAGCATCAGCCCCGATAGATTGCCGAGCAGATGCCACCAGCCGGCGTGCAGCCAGGGCGCAAACAGAATGCCCGGCAGGCTGCCGACATACCGCGGCAGCACGCCCCAGGCATTCAGCAGGTTGCCGCTGAGGCTGTTGAACAGCTGCAGCGCCAGCATCACCCCGGCGATGCCCAGCAGCAGCTGCAGACGCGGCGCCAGCCAGGCCTTCACGCCTGATCCGGTCCCGGCTCGACCGGCGCCTGCGGGGCACCGAGGAACTGGCCCAGCTCGCGCAGCCGGTTGGCCATCTCGCCCATACGGTTGTGGGTGCGCAGGTCGATCTCGATCTTCTTGTCCATGGCGTTCATCAACGGCAGGAAGCTGTTCTGCAGGGTCTCGGCCAGACGCTCCAGCAGCACCTGTACCCCCGGCTGCGGCGGTGCCTGCACGGCCACTTCGACCTGCGGGCGCAGCTGGCCGAGCTTGTTCAGGCCGGCGAGCAGCTCGTCCCAGGGAATATCCTGCTGCTTCTGCGGCTCGCGCTGCAGGTTGCCGCCGAGGGCGCGAATGCCTTCGACCAGATCATTCAGCTGAGCCACCACGCGCGCGCCGACATCCGTATCGCTACCGCCCATGGCCTTGTTGCGCAGGAAGTCGCGCTTGATCTGTGCCCAGCGCTCGCCTTGTTCGGCGGTCATGTTGCCGCGCAACTCGGCCAGCTTGAGCAGGTTCTCCTCGGCGCCGGTGGTGAGCAGCTGCGACTCGCCCTGATAGTGGTCGGCGATCAGCTGCAGCAGCTCGGCATCGTTCATCACCGAGCTGATCTTCTCCGCCATCTTGTTCATGTTGCGGTAGCTGCCCTGCAGCTTGAACGGCGGCTCGCTGCGGTAGTGATCGGCCTGGGCGGCGCTGGCGATGTACTGCTGGTTGACCTTGAGCACCACGTCGCGCACCTGCATCAGGCGCTGCAGGGTGCTGACGATCTCGTTGATCTCCGCGCCGCTGTAGCCGTGGCTCAGCTCGTTGGCGGAGAACGGCTTGCCCTCGGCCTTGGCGACGAAACGGTAGACGTCGTCCATGTCGCGGGTGGCCAGCGGCGCCAGCACCGGGTTGGAGGTCAGGCCGTTCTCGATGTAGGACAGCGCGAAGGCCTCCTGCATGCCACCCAGGGTGTCGCCGAGGTTATAGATGTCGGCGCGGTTGGCCAGCATATCCGGAATCTTGAAGACCTCGCCGGACTCGGTGTAGGGGTTGCCCGCCATCACCACGCAGAACTTCCTGCCGCGCATGTCGTAGGTCTTGGTCTTGCCCTTCCACACGCCTTCGATGCGCCGGGTGCCGTCACACAGCGAAATGAACTTCTGCAGGAACTCCGGGTGGGTGTGCTGGATGTCGTCGACATACAGCATCACGTTGTTGCCCATCTCCAGCGCCAGGTTGAGCTTCTCCAGCTCCTGGCGCGAAGTGGCGTCCGGCGCCTGCGCCGGGTCGATGGAGCGCACCTCGTGGCCGAGGGCCGGGCCGTTGATCTTCATGAAGATCAGGCCCAGGCGATGCGCCACGTACTCCATCAGCGTGGTCTTGCCGTAGCCGGGCGGCGAGATGAGCATCAGCAGGCCCATCAGGTCGGTGCGCTTGTTCTCGCCGGCGGTGCCCATCTGCTTGGCCAGGTTGTCGCCGATCACGCCCAGATACACGTCGTTGATCAGCTTGTTACGGACGAAGGAGCTGAGCGGCTTGGGCTTGAACTCGGCCAGGCGCAGCGCCGCGCGCTCGCGATTGATCACCTCCTGGCGCAGCGCCTGATAGCGCTGCAGCCCCGGCAGGAACTGCTCGCGGTGGCGGCGCAGGCGGGCAAAGAAATCATCCACTGCCAGCACCAGCTGCTGCTCCTGGACACGCGGGTGCTCGCCCATCAAACCGCTGACGGTGAAGCGCAGGTCCACTTCGCTGGAGCGACCGGGGAAGCCTTCACCAAGCAGCGCCAGGGCCGTGGCTTCGGCCACATAACCGCGCAGCGCGGCGAACTCGTCCTGGGCGCAGAGGCCCTGCAGCCAGTTGCCGGCCAGTGCCCATTGCGCCGCCGGGCGGCCGTCGAGCTTGGCCAGGGCCTGCTGGTAGTCGTCCCACATGCGCGCGCCCTGCAGGCGCAGCTTGAGGCCTTCCAGCAGTTGCTTGGCGTATTTGCTGAAGACGAATTCGATACGCTCGGCAGAAAGCTCCTGCACCAGGTACTCGGCCGCCTCGCCCGCTACCACCGTGTCCAGCCCCAGCGGCTGCTCGGCGAGGAAGGCCTGCAGCGCTTGCTCGATCTCGGCCTGCAGCTGGCGCAGGCCGGCATCCTGACCGAACAGCTGCTGGATATGCCGGCTGGTGCGCGCGCGCTGCGGCCATTGCGCGGCACCCTCATCCTCGCGTTGCCGATCCCAAAACAGGCAAGCCAGCGCACGCGCCTCGGCGCCGAAACGCAGCAGCCCGGCGCTGTCGCGCAGCGGCAGCAACGCGGCGAGGATGACTGCGGCATCGTGATCGTGAATGCCTTTCTCGTAACCTTCCTTGTAGCGCGGCGCGGCGAAGTCGCGGATCAGCTTGGCCAGCTCGTCCGGTTGCGCCAGCAACGGCTTGAGGCGCTCGATGCTCAGCCCCTCGCGCCCGGCATCGGCGGCGGCCAGCACTTCGCCGGCCAGGTATTCGGCGCGGTACAGGTGCTCGGATTCGGACTCCAGCGCCACCTGCCAGAACGGCTTGAGCGCCTCCAGCTCGGTATTGGCCAGGGGTTCGAGAAAGTCGGTGCCGGTCAGGTGCAGGAACAGTTGCTCGCCGCGCGGCAGCAGGGTCAGGTCCAGTTCCTGGGTGTTGACGCTGAAACGGTGACGCGGGCCGAGCTTGATGACGTTGCCGCCCTCTTCGAACAGCTCGCTCTTGTCGCGCAGGGCGCGTACCGCCTGGTCGCGGGCACCCTTGAGGCGCGCCTCAATATCGTCGGCCTTGACGCTGTCTTTCAGCGCGCGCAGGCGCTCGGTCATCTCGCGCAGCTTGAGGATCAGCGGGTCGGCGGCGAAGAAAGCGTTCAGCTCCTCGGCCTGGGTGAACTTGGCGGTGCGCCGGCCGAGGCTGTCGAGGATGCGCTTGGCCGCATCCAGCACGCTCTGCGCCTTGCGCTGGCGCTCGTCGAGCAATGCCTGCTTGTGCGCCTCGAAGGTTTCCAGCAACTCCTCGCGCTTGGCCAGAATGTCACCGAGGAACTGCTCCTGGTCGCCGAACTGGCTCTCCAGCTCCTCCAGCTGCACCAGCAGGCGCGCCAGCTGTTCGTCGCAGCGCTCCGGGTCCTGGGCCTGGCCGAGAGCATTGGTGATGCCCTGGCTGAACAGTTTGAACTGGGCGCCGAACTGCGCCACGGTCTCGGCCGAGCCCAGCCCCTTGCGCCGCTGCTCGGCGCGCGCCTTGGCCTGGTTGAGACGCGCATAGATCTCGGAAATCGACTCGACGATACGGGTGCGCTGGGTGGCGTCGTCGATCTTCAGCGAGGCCATCAGGCTGGACAGCATGTCCAGGTCGGCGGCCATGGACTGTAGTTCGCCCAGCGGCTCGTTGAGCTGCGCCACGCTCTCAGCCTTCTGCGCCTGCTCGTCGAGGGCCTGCAGGCGGGTGACGAAGGGCTGCAGCGCCGCCTCGCTGGCGAGGAAGCTGGCGGTGGCCGCGGCGGTGCGCTCCTGGGCGGCCAGCAGTTCGGCCTCCATCGCATCCAGGCGCGCGATATCGATGTAGCGGTACTCGCGAATGGTCAGCAACAGGCCGCGCTGGGCAGTGATGCCATTGAGGCCGTCGACGAAGCTCTGCACCTGGTCCCAGCTGTCCGGCAGCAGGCCGTCGAGCAGCGCCTTGTGGCGGTTCTCGGCATCGCTCATGGCATGCGCCGACTGCTTGCGGATGCTCTCGACCTTCTCGTATTCGTCTAGCACCAGCTCGGCGGTGGCGGCGATCTCGCGCAGCAGCGGCGCAAGACCGGCCAACTGCTCGCTGCTCAGCCAGTGATAGGCGTCGAACAGGCGGCGGGTGTTCTGGCACAGCAGGCCGTAGCGCTGTACCGACACCGACGGCGTGTCGATCTCGCGGCACAGGTCGTAGAGGTCGGACACCCCGCGCACCAGCTCGGCGTTGCCGATCTTGCCGAGGAAGCCGCTGCGCGCCGGCTGGCGGGCGGCGAACTCTTCGCTGCAGAACGGCGTCTGCCAGATCTGCATCGGATGGATACGGGTCGGCTCTTCGCCTTCGGCGGCGAAGATCACCGTGCGCCCGTCCTCCAGGCGTGCATAGCCATGGCCGAACAGCGGGTTCTGCAGCTGGCGGTTGATCATGTTGTAGGTGAGCAGCACCGCCCGGCCCTGCTCGGGGTGGTAGAAAATGTACTGCACGTCCTCGCCGTTGGGCGAACGCACGGCGCGCTTGAAGCGCATGCCGTCCATGGACTGCTCGAAGGTCTTGTGCTCGCCGCTCTGCAGGTAGTAGCCACCGGGGAAGATGATGCCGTGGTCTTCCGGCAGCTGGACGCAGGCCAGGCCGATGGCGTCGATGCGCTCGACCTTGCCGGTCAGGCCGTTGTACACCAGGTAGCGCCACTGCTCTTCGCGGTACGGCAGGATCTTCAGCAACAGCAGGCTGCCGACCCGGGCGAACTCGATCTGGCTGTCATCGAGGGACTGGGTCTTGTCCAGCACCTCCTCGCGGTAGATGCCCAGGCCATCCTCGGTGTTGTTCTCGACCTTGATGGTCAGGTCACCGTTGATGGTCTCGACGAACAGGGTGTCGAGGATGTTGACGTGCGGGTGGCGACCTTCGACCACCATCTCGCGGCTGGCCCTGGTCCACTCGAAATCGAAGGGCGCCGGCAGCGCGATATCGCGCTCGCCGCGGTTGTCGATGTAGCGAATCTCCTGGCCGTCGACCGAGATCGACCAGCGGAACACGCGGATGTCGCTGATCCGTTCGCCGATCTGAAAACTCGCCAGCAGCTTGCCGTCACGCACCATCAGCTGCAGCAGACGGGTGTTCTTGTAGTAGCTGTACAGCTCGTTGAAGTCGGCCACGAAACTGGCCTGGGCCAGGAAGCTGCCTGCCAGTGGCACCGGCTCGGCCTCGTAGCCCTCTTCCTGCTCGACCAGGCGGTAGAGGGAGAACACGTCCTCGACGCGGGTCTCCTTCTTCAGGCCGAGGAACACGTTGTAGCCAAACAGCAGGCAGTCGCCGACCTGCACGATGTCGCGGGCGATGCAGTTGTTCTCGGTGCGGATGCGCACTCGCCCGACCACCTCCATCTGGCTGCTGCCAAACTCCGCCAGGCGCTGCTGGTTGAGCTGCTCGGCGGTCTGGCGCAGGCGCTGGCCCTGGTCCTGCAGGCGCTTGTGCAGCACCTCGTAGGCGCCACCCTCGGCAACGGCCTTGTCCAATACGTCCTGGGTGTGTGCGTCCGACATCGTGATCTTCCTGGATCGGCCCGGCGGGCAGGCAACTGCGCCCAACCGAGCGAGACTGAACTAGCGAGTGGAGGTGGAGCTTGAACAAGCCCCTGTGGACCGCCGGCGAAAAGCTGGTGGCCCGGGCGGCACTCAGGCGCCGATCTTCTGCATGACCTGCGCCATCTTGTCCTGCATGGCCTGATCGATTTCCTCGGGCTTGATCCGCGCGACGATGTTCTTCAGTACACGAATCTCGTTGTCGTCGATCACCCCATCGCGCTCGGCGATGTCCAGCAGCGCGCCCAGCTCGTGCACATCCAGGCGGCCATCGTTGGCGAAGCACTGGATCGAGCGGAAGGACAGTTCCAGATAATCTCTTGATTCGGACATAAGCATTCCCTGTCTACAGCGTTGAGAAGTGACGCAGCGGGCCCCACACCCACTGCGTTGCACAGATGAATCAGGCGCCGGCAGCCGGAGTCTCACCGTCGAGCTTGTCGGCCAGCACCGAAGCAGCCGGAGCCTTGCCCGCCAGCAGGCGGGACAGCACGTCCTGCACTACCGGGCTCTTGCCAACCACGCCCTCGATGGCCTTGCCCACCGACAGCGACTTGGCGAAGGAGTTGAAGAAGTCGCCTTCGCCGCCGACGATCTCGATCTTCGCCTTGCCCAGCGCGGTGGCCAGCACCTCGGCCTGGTCTTTGGCGATGTCCTTGTTGGCGGCGATGGCGGCCATGGCCTCCTCGAAGCTCTTCTCCAGCTGCATGCGGAACTCTTCGTGCTGGCGAGCGCTGTCGCTGAGCGCGTCGAGGGCACCGAACTTCTTGCCCAGACCTTCCGCTTCGGCGTTCAGGCGCTGCAGCAGGATGTCCGCTTCGGCCGTACCCAGGTCCTTGGTCGCCTGGGCCTTGGCCACGCCGAGCTGCTGCTCGCCGCGCGCCTGGGCGCCGAGTTTCTCTTCCAGCACCTTGGCTTCGGCCAGGCCGTCTTTTTCCTTGGCGGCGGCTTGCGCTTCCAGCACGCGGGCCTCGGCCAGACCTTTCTCCTGCTCACCCTTGGCTTCGGCGATCAGCTGCTCGGCCTTGACCCGTGCCGCGGCCAGACCGTCCTTCTCTTTCGCCGCGGCGGTGACCTCCAGCACGCGGGCGTCAGCCAGACCCGGCGCCGCGCGCTCGGCTTCGATACCTTCGGCCATGCGCTTCTTCGCCTCGGCCTGCTTGGCCGCGGCTTCCAGCTCCGCCTGGGCCAGGTTGTTGATTTCCACGGCCTTGTGCTTGGAGCGGGTCTCGTCGGCTTCGGCCTGCTTGACCTGGCGCACCAGCTCCTGCTCGGCCTCGGCCTGCGCCTGCAGGACGATGACCTGCTTGGCGCGCTCGGCTTCGGAGACTTCGCGCACTTCCTTGATGCGCTCTTCTTCCTGGGCCACGGTCTTCTCCACGGCGACGCGCTCGCGGATCACGTTGGCGATGTTCTTGCGCTGCTCTTCCAGGGCCTTCTCGGCCTCAATGCGCTGCAGCTCGACCTCACGCTCGCGGGCCACCACTTCCAGATCCTTGGCACGGGTGACTTTCTCCACCTCGATGACCACGGCGCGCTGGCGGTTCTGCTGCGCCACTTCCACTTCGCGCTGGTGGTTTTCGGCGCGTACGTCGATCTCCTGCTGCGACTGGATGCGGGCCTGCTCGGCCTTGAGGCGCTCCTCTTCCTTGACCTTGATGGTCTCGGCTTCCTCGCGGGCACGGATGGTCTCGATCTCGCGCTTCTGCCGGGCCTCGGCATCGGCCTGCTGGCGTTCCAGGGCCAGGGTGGCCTCACGGGTCTCGACGTTCTTCTTCTTGATCGCCAGCTCTTCGTTACGCTCCAGCTCGTTGGTGATGACGTTCTGCGCGGCGGTCAGCTGGGTGATCTTGCGAATGCCCTCGGCGTCGAGAATGTTGCTCGGGTCCAGGGAATTCTTCGCGGTCTGCTCCAGGTAGTCGATGGCGACGTCTTCCAGCACATAGCCGTTGAGGTCGTTACCGATGGTCTCGACGATACGGTCGCGGAAGTCCTGACGGTTCTCGAACAGCTGGACGAAGTCGAACTGCTTGCCGACGGTCTTCAGCGCCTCGGAGAACTTGGCGTTGAACAGGTCATTGACCGCGCCACGATCGGAGGCGCGATCGACGCCGATGGCCTTGGCCACCTTGAGCACGTCTTCCTGGGTCTCGTTGACGCGCAGGTAGAAGGCCACGGTGATGTCGGCGCGCATGTTGTCCTTGCAGATCAGGCCGTCCTTGCCACGGCGATCGACTTCCAGGGTGATCAGGGAGATCTTCATGAACTCCTTGAGGTAGATCACCGGATAGACCAGGGCGCCGGTGAAGTGCACCTTGGGCGTCGAGGACATGTCGTTGACGATCAGCGCCGTGCCCTGCGGGACCTTGATGTAGAAGGCCTTGAACAGCACGAAGAAGCCGAAGATCACCAAGAAGAACAAACCGACGCCCATCAGGAAAGGCATCACCATTTCGAGGCTCATTGCAATCAATCTCCTTTGATTCTAAAAACGACCCAGCGGCTCAAAGGCCTTGGAACTCGTCCTCGGTAATGACCCGGTAGGCGTGTTCGCCCTCCAGATACTCCAGCAACACGACGCGATCGCCGCGTTTGAAACCACGTGCCTCGTCGGCACGCACGCGCAGGATCAGGCCCGCGCCACCGTCTTCCAGAATCGCTTCACCATGGCTGAGGGTGACCCGCCCGCTGCGCACCACGGCGGTCTGTCCCAGCACCGACTTGCTGGTCGTCGCCTCCAGCTTGCGGAACAGCGGCCGCAGCGGACGGCATAGCGTGGCGGTGATCGGCACGGCACAGCACAGCGCAGCGAACATCAGCACCAGGCCCAGCGGGTAACGCAGCAGGCCCAGCGGCAAATGGCGTAGCAGCAGGAGTTCGACGAAGTAGCAGGCGACCCAGGCGAAAAAGAACAGCAGGGTCAGCACCAGAGTCACCGGCACGCCATTGAGGCCCAGCTTGAGCAGCAGGCCTGCGAGGCCTTCGGGCTGTACCGAGTCGAGGGTGGAATCGGCTTCGATATCGAGCACGTCGACATCGAGAATGCCCAATGCGGCAACGCACCAGTACAGTACCGCCACGCACAGCAGGAAGCTGAAGATGACGGTGGGAAACGCAAAAGCGCTGTGCAGGAAATTTTCCATCGAGTTCCTATCCCTGAATCAAGCGGCGCAGCGAACTGCGCCTTAAAGCACAACGATCAGGACTTGGCCTTCTCCTTGAGGCGCGCCAGCACGCTTTCGGCGCTGGCGTTGTCGGCCTTGATACCCGCCGCGCGCAGCTTGGCCTCCAGCGAGTCGTCGATGTTGGCAGCTTCGGCCAGTTCCGCCGCGGCCTCCATCTTTGCCGCACGCTCGGCCTGCTGCTGCTTGATCCGCTCCAGCGACTCGACCGCGGTATGCAGCTTGGCCTGGGAGCCGCCGTAGCGCTGGGCCACGGCCATCTGCGCCTTCTGCACGCTCTCGGTGGCCTTGACCGTATCCACCTGCTGCTTGAGGCGCTTGATGTTGGCCTCGGCCTGGCTCACCGCCTTGCGCAGTTGCGCCACGCTCGCGGCATAGCCCTCGGCCTGCTCGCGTTCAGCAGCGACTTCGACTTCGAGGTTGGCGATCTTCACCGCCACTTCCTGTGCGAGCACCTCGTTGCCGGCCTCCAGGGCCTTGAGCGCATACTGTTCGTACTCGGCGACCTTGGCCGCGCTCTTTTCGGCACGATCAGCGGCCAACTTCTGCTTGGCCATGATCTCGGCCAGCGCCTCCTTGGACTTGCGCAGCTCCAGGTCGGCGTCGCGGATTTCCTGGTCAAGGATGCGCAGCGCCTGGCTATCCACCATGGCCTCGCCCACTTCATTGGCACCGCCGCGCAGGGCGGTCAGCAATTTGCTCCACACGTTCATGGCACTCTCCTTAGGCAGTCTTGAGGAAGCCTTCGTAGGCCTCGGTCGCTTTGATCACATTGTCCGCCAGCAGCTCGATTTCCAGCACCACGTCGGACAGGCTCGAAGAAGCGCTCAGTGCGCCAAACATGGTGTAGCAGGCCTGGCCATTCGGCAGAGTTTCAAGGCCGATAGACGACAGCGGGAACAGCTTGTGGCTGCGCAGCACTTCCTCGTTGAAGGCGGCGACATCACGCACCTCACTGGCCGGCCAGAGCAGCGCTTCGACGATGATCTGCTCGCCCACCACTGCCATAAACAGCGGCAGGTCACCGTATTCACGCATAGTGACGTGCAAACCGGCGTCAGCCCCCTGAATCAGCTCGATGGCGGCGCGCCCGTCCTTGAACAACTCCGCCGCAGACAGCGCATCGAACATACCTTGTGCAGTCCAAACCTGAGGCATGGCACCTCCCTCCTTCTCCGTAGAGGCCAGCTTCGGCTGAGGCTGGCGCAGTTTCCGCTCGAACGCCGCGAGCGTCTGAGCATGCTCGGGCAGTATCCACACCTCTTTCTTGACCAGCCCCTGCTCGCGCAGGCGCTGCCGAAAAAGGCGCTGGTAATGGGCTGATGATTTGCTTTCCATGAAGCGAGACTAGAAGCTCACATGTAATAGTGCAATTGCTCACATGTAATATTTTCAAACGGTCGTATGACGACCGCATACACGCGCCCAGCGCAGACCTGAAAATCGGCACGGGAATACAACTGCGAGAGGGAATGGAAAAGCGGGAGGGAGAAGCCTTCCGGGGCAGAGAGCGCGCGCATCCTTTCGCCCGGCGATTTAACCGCAGATACTCCACCGACGAAAGTTCATGGTGCGCCAACCAGGTCGCAGTTACAGGAGAACGCATGATCCCCAGCAAACCCCTCGCCGGCCTGAAAGTGATCGAGCTCGGCACCCTGATCGCCGGTCCCTTCGCCTCGCGCATCTGCGCCGAGTTCGGCGCCGAGGTGATCAAGGTGGAATCGCCGGACGGCGGCGATCCGCTGCGCAAGTGGCGCAAGCTGTACGAGGGCACCTCGCTGTGGTGGTTCGTGCAGGCGCGCAACAAGCGCTCGATCACCCTCAACCTCAAGCACGAGGACGGTCGCGAGGTGCTGAAGAAGCTGCTGGCCGAGGCCGACATTCTGATCGAGAACTTCCGCCCCGGCGTGCTGGAAAAGCTCGGCCTGGGCTGGGACGTGCTGCATGCACTGAACCCCAGGCTGGTGATGGTGCGCCTGTCGGGCTTCGGCCAGAGCGGGCCGATGAAGGACCAGCCCGGCTTCGGCGCAGTAGGTGAATCCATGGGCGGGCTGCGCTACATCACCGGCTTCGAGGATCGCCCGCCGGTGCGTACCGGCATCAGCATCGGCGACTCCATCGCCGCGTTGTGGGGCGTGATTGGCGCACTGATGGCGCTGCGCCAGCGCGAGGTCAACGGCGGTAGTGGCCAGGTGGTGGACGTGGCGCTCTATGAAGCGGTGTTCGCCATGATGGAGTCGATGGTGCCGGAGTTCGACGTGTTCGGCTTCATTCGCGAACGCAGCGGCAACATCATGCCCGGCATCACGCCCTCCTCCATCCACACCTGCGCCGATGGCAAGCACATCCAGATCGGCGCCAACGGCGATGCCATCTTCCAGCGCTTTATGCGCGCCATCGATAGAGAAGACCTGGCCAGCGACCCGGCGCTGGCCGACAACGCCGGCCGCGATACCCGTCGCGACGAACTCTATGGCGTGATCGACCGCTGGGCCGCCTCACTGCCCCTGGCCGAGGTGGAGGCCGTACTGGTGCGCGCCGAAGTGCCGGCCAGCCGTATCTACTCGGCCGAGGACATGTTCGCCGACCCGCAATTCCTCGCCCGTGAGATGTTCCTCTCGGCCAAGTTGCCGGACGGCAGGCCGTTCAGAATGCCCGGCATCGTGCCGAAGCTGTCCGAGACACCCGGCAGTGTGGAGTGGACAGGCCCGCAACTGGGTGAGCACAACGCTCAGGTGCTGGGCGAGCTGGGCTATAGCGCCGAGCGTATCGCCGAGCTGAAGGCCGGCGGCGCCATCTGAAATGCGCCGCTTTGCCAATTCGCTACTGGCAAGTCTGGCGATCGCACCCAGCGCAGCCCTGTTCATCGCGCTGCTGACCGGCAGCCTGCGCCAGCAGCGCCTGACGCTTGAGTGGCCGGAGTTGATAGAAGGTGGGACGGCAGCCATCGCACTGATTGCTGCCTTTCCCGGCATGCTGATCTTCCTGTCGCTGCACCGCTGGTTGCATAACAAGACCAGGTGCGTGAGCGTTTTTGCTGGCTGCACGCTGCTGGCCTGCTGCTTCTCCGCCTTCCTGCTCGCCCAAGCCTTCGGCACGACCTGGAGCAGCCGCGAAATCCTGCTGGAGCTGATGGCAGCACAACTCCCGCTGCTTGCACTGGCGCTATTGCCCGGCACGCTGCTGATCAGTCTGCTACCAGCCGCAGAACCTCGACGCCCAGCCTAGGCACGCTGAGCCGGAGCGACCTCTTGCGATTCACGAGCATCCTCCCCAGCCGCGCGAAAATCCTCGAAGCGCAGCACCCCATCCTCGATGGGCGCCTTGCGCAGCAGCCGTGCATCCGTCCGATAGTCATTGAGCACCTGCCAGGGCGCGCGATCGCCCTGGCGCGGCAGCAGATCGGCGCCGCGCTTTACATAACCGGAGTTGAGCGAGCTCATCACGCTGGCGTCCAGCGCGCAGCCCTGTTCGTCCCGCGCAACAACCACTTGCTGCCCGCGATCCTGCATATGATTGAGCAGGCGGCAGATGTACTCGGCGGCGATATCGGCCTTGAGCGTCCATGACGCATTGGTGTAGCCGAAGATCCACGCCGCGTTCGGCACGTCCTGCACCAGCACGCCCTTGTACACCAGCTTGCTGGAAGGGTCGGCGGGCTCACCATCGACGCTCAGGCGCATACCGCCAAGCAATTGCAGCTTGAGGCCGGTGGCGCTGACGACGATGTCCGCCGCCAGTTCGCGACCGGACTTCAAACGGATGCCCTCGGTGGTGAAGGTGTCGATATGATCGGTCACCACCTGCGCCTTGCCGCTGCGCAGGGCACGAAACAGATCGCCATCCGGCACGGCACACAGGCGCTCATCCCAAGGCTGATAACGGGGGGTGAAATCGCCCAGCTCGGCCTGCGCACCGAGTTGCCTGCGCACCCCGCGCAGCAATATCCAGCGTACGAAACGCGGCCAGCGCTTGGCGGCCTTGAACATCTGCCGCTGCATGGCAATGTTGCGCTGGCGCGCCAGGCGATAGACCCAGCGCTCCGGCAGAATCTTGATCAACAGGCCCGACAGCTTGTCGCACGACGGCACCGAGAAGATGTAGGTGGGCGAGCGCTGCAGCATGGTGACCTGCGCAGCCTGCTCGGCCATCGCCGGCACCAGGGTCACTGCAGTGGCGCCGCTGCCGATCACCACCACGCGCTTGTCCCGGTAGTCGAGATCTTCCGGCCACTTCTGCGGATGAACGAAGCGTCCGCGATAGTCCTGCAGGCCAGGGAAGTCAGGTTGATAGCCCTCGGCATAATCGTAATAACCGGTGCAGGAAACCAGGAAGTCGCAACTGTAGTGGCGCGCTTCACCACTCTGCATGTCGCGCCCGACCAGCAACCAGCGCCGCTGCGCGCTGGACCAGTTGGCCGAGAGCAGATCGACGCCATAGTGAATGTGCCGATCCACACCAAACTCACGGGCGGTATCGCCCAGGTACTGACGGATCGAGGCACCATCGGCAAGCACTTTCAGGCCATTCCAAGGGCGCAGGGCAAAACCGAAGCTGAACATGTCCGAATCGGAGCGCACACCGGGATAGCGAAACAGATCCCAGGTCCCACCCAATGCCTGGCGCCGCTCCAGAATGGCGAAGCGCCGCTGTGGGCAGTTCTGGCTGAGGTGGCAGGCCATGCCAATACCAGACAGCCCGGCACCGATGATCAGAACGTCGAAGTGTTGCGACTCCATGAGCACGATCTCTCCTGCGGCACGATTCGAGAAGCAAGCATGGACGCGAACAGGCTCGTGCGCCTAGCCATTCAAAGACTTAATTACTCAGCTGGTCCGGGCAAATGATGCGGCATAACGGCGAGCGATAAGCGCCCCAGACTTGCCCCGGATCAGTTCAACGCAGCGGCGCGCCGTCTACCCTGAGGAAAACAAGGGGGAGCACCATGGACAGCTTCAACATCATGCTGGCGCTGCTGGTGAGTGGTTTTCTGCTACTCGGTTTCGGTTTCAATTACCGCGAGCACGAATGGGGCGTGCGCCTGATCGGCGTGGGCGTGCTGGTCACCCTCATGCCCATCGCCTTTCGCCTGTACCTGGCCCTGCACGTGCCAAGTTGAATAGTGCCGCAGGTCAGTCGTGCCAGCGTTGCAGCGCGGCCTGGTCGCTGGCGCGCCCTTCGACCCAGCGCTCGCCTTCCGGCGTGTCTTCCTTTTTCCAGAACGGCGCACGGGTCTTCAGGTAATCCATGATGAAGTTGCAGGCGTCGAAGGCCGCCTGGCGATGGGCGCTGGCGGTGCCGACGAAAACGATCGGCTCGCCCGGCCGCAGGCGGCCAACCCGGTGTAATACCTCGACGCGCAGCAGCGGCCAGCGCTCGCCGGCCTCGGCTGCGATCTTCTCCAGGGCCTTCTCGGTCATGCCCGGGTAGTGCTCGAGGAACATGCCGCGCACGTCCTGGCCATCGTTGTAGTCGCGCACGTAGCCGATGAAGCTGGCCACCGCGCCAATGCCCAGGTTGGCGGCGTGCAGCGCATTGACCTCGACGCCCGGATCGAACGGCTCGGCCTGAACCCGAACACCCATCTCAGCCTCCGGTCACCGTGGGGAAGAAAGCCACTTCATCACCATCGGCCAGCTCGGTTTCCAGGCTGCACAGCTCCTGATTGCGTGCACACATCAGATTCTGCTCGGCCAGTACCTGCCACACGCCGCCGCGCTCCAGCAGGTGCTGGCGCAGCGCCTCCAGGCTGGTCAGCTCGCCGCCCTGCAATTGCTCGCCGTCGATGCCCAGCACCTCACGGTAACGGGCGAAATACTGCACGCGGATCATTCGGCCTCCTCCAGGCGGTACTCGCCACTCTTGCCACCGGCCTTGTGCAGCAGACGGACGTTCTCGAGGGTCATGCCGCGATCCACCGCCTTGCACATGTCGTAAATAGTCAGCGCGGCGACGCTGGCGGCGGTCAACGCCTCCATCTCCACACCGGTCTGCCCGGCCAGCTTGCAGCGCGCGACGATACGCACGCAGTCGTCACCCTCTGCGGCCAGCTCGACCTTGACGCCGGTCAGCAGCAGCGGATGGCACAGGGGGATCAGCTCATGGGTCTTCTTCGCCGCCTGGATACCGGCGATGCGCGCCACGGCAAATACGTCGCCCTTGGGATGATCGCCGTCAACGATCATGCGCAGGGTCTCAGGCAGCATGCGTACGCGCGCCTCGGCACTGGCCTCGCGCGAGGTCACCGCTTTGTCGGTGACGTCGACCATGTTGGCGCGGCCCTGGGAATCGAGATGGGTCAACACAACGAAACTCTCCTCGTCGGCACCGCGAGCGCGGCGCCTGCCCGAGCGATTGTATACAAGTTATCCCGCAATGGGTCAGCGGGCGGCCGCAGCCGCCCGCCCGGCGGTACTACATATGGCTTTCGGCGTACTCGGCCAGCACCGAGCGCGGCACACCCTGCAGGGTGATGTGCACGCCGTGTTCGAAGTCCTTGAAGCGTTCGGTGAGGTAAGTGAGGCCCGAGCTGGTGGCGGACAGGTAGGGCGTGTCGATCTGCGCCAGGTTGCCCAGGCAGATCACCTTCGACCCCGTACCGGCACGGGTGATGATGGTCTTCATCTGGTGCGGCGTGAGGTTCTGGCACTCGTCGATCAGGATCAGGCTGTGCTGGAAGCTGCGCCCGCGGATGTAGTTGAGCGACTTAAACTGCAGCGGCACCTTTTGCAGGATGTAGTCGACGCTGCCGTGGGTGCTCTCGTCGTCCGAATGCAGCGCCTCCAGGTTGTCGGTGATGGCGCCGAGCCAGGGCTCCATCTTCTCCGCCTCGGTGCCGGGCAAAAAGCCGATGTCCTCATCCAGCCCCTGCACGCTGCGGGTGGCGATGATCCTCCGGTAACGCTTGCTGACCATGGTCTGCTCGATGGCCGCAGCCAGCGCCAGGATGGTCTTGCCCGAGCCGGCGGCGCCGGACAGGTTGACCAGGTGAATGTCCGGATCGAGCAGCGCATAGAGCGCCAGCGACTGGTACACGTCACGCGGACGCAGACCCCAGGCTTCCTGATGCAGCAAGGGTTCCTGGTGCAGGTCGAGGATGGTCAGGGTGCTGCCTTCGATACCTTTTACCCAGCCGACGAAACCCTGCTCGTCGATGATGAACTCGTTGACGTGCACGGCCGGCAGGTTGTCGGTGAGCTGTACCTGATGCCAGGTGCGGCCATGGCCCTGGCGGGTCTCGACCTTGCTCACCCGGTCCCAGAACGAGCCGTCCATGTTGTGGTAGCCGCGCGACAGCAGGGACACGTCGTCCACCAGCTGGTCGGTGTGATAGTCCTCGGAAGCGATACCACAGGCACGCGCCTTCAGGCGCATGTTGATGTCCTTGGTCACCAGCACCACGGGCGAGCCGCTGCGGCGGCTCTGCAGCTCCACCAGCTGGTTGATGATCTTGTTGTCGTTGAGGTGCTCGGGCAGCCAGGTGATAGGCTCCGCGCGCTTGCTCATCAGGATCGACAAGGTGCCCTTGGGCTCGTTCTTGCCGCGTTGAATCGGTACGCCCTGTTCCACCTCCTCGGGCGTGGCTTCACCCAGCATCTGGTCGATCAGGCGGATGGCTTGGCGGCATTCGGCGGCGACGGTGTGTTTGCCGGTCTTGAGCTTGTCCAGCTCCTCCAGCACGGTCATGGGGATGGCGACGTGGTGTTCCTGGAAATTCAGCAGCGCGTTGGGATCGTGGATCAGGACGTTGGTGTCGAGGACATACAGGGTGGGCTGGGTAGAGCGGGTGCGTCCGTGATCATCCATACTCGGTCACCTTATCGAGAGGCCAGACGGCGACGGGGCGACAGCGCTCCGTCGCGGGAGAACCGCCGTCCTGCCGGGGCTGTCGACAGGGTGCCTGCAAGGTGATGGCCGAGGCCCGCCACCTGTGCTGCAGGGTTCGGCGGTCTGACTTCGTTAATACCCCAATCTTGATGACGGGAAAAAGACTTTTTTCGTCATCGCCAGGCTTTTTTATCGGCGCGACGAATAACCCTTGGCGGCCTTGGCACGCACCGTTAAAGTCGGAAGTCCTGCTGCTGCAACCCCCCGCGAAAAAACCACTCCCCATATCCTGAAATCGCCTGCAAAAGCCCTCTGCCTCGAGCTTTCAGGAGAAATGCCATCATCCTCGTGCACCCGACTCGCCGCGCCCGGCCTGTGCGCCAATCAACCTGATAGGTAGAGCTACGTGCGGCATCCGGCCTAGAATCGCGTCACGCTTTCTGGAGACGATCCGATGTTGATGGTGATTTCGCCTGCCAAGACGCTCGACTACGAGACCCCGCCCACCACCCCGCTGTTCACTCAGCCCCAGCACCTGGACCACGCCCAGGAGCTGATCGCCCAGCTGCGGCAGATGAGCCCGCAGCAGATCGGCGAGCTGATGCACCTGTCGGACAAACTGGCCGCACTCAACGTGGCGCGCTACGGCAGCTGGGAGCGGCCATTCAACCCGTCCAACGCCAAGCAGGCGCTGCTCGCCTTCAAGGGCGACGTCTATACCGGGCTAGCCGCCGAGGACTTTTCCGAAGCCGACTTCGACTTCGCCCAGCGCCACCTGCGCATGCTGTCCGGCCTGTATGGCGTGCTGCGCCCGCTCGACCTGATGCAGCCCTACCGCCTGGAGATGGGCACCAAGCTGGCCAACGCCCGCGGCAAGAACCTCTACGAGTTCTGGGGCGACGACATCAGCGGCTGGCTCAACCAGGCCCTGGCCGAACAGGGCGACGAGGTGCTGCTCAACCTGGCCTCCAACGAATACTTCGGCGCGGTCAAGCGCAAGGCGCTGAACGCCCGGGTGATCGACACCGAGTTCAAGGACCTGAAGAACGGCCAGTACAAGATCATCAGCTTCTACGCCAAGAAGGCCCGCGGCCTGATGGCGCGCTATGTGATCAAGGAGCGCCTGCGCGACCCGGCCGGACTCAAGGACTTCAACTACCAGGGTTATCGCTACAGCGCCGAGCAGTCCAAGCCGGACAGCCTGGTGTTCCTGCGCGATCATCCCGAGGACTGATCATCTGATATCGGGTGGCAACGGCACCGCCTTTTCCACCCGCCCTACCTCTGATTGCAAGGAATCGCCATGAGCCAACCCGTCGCCCTGATCACCGGCTGCTCCAGCGGCATCGGCCGTGCCCTGGCCAATGCCTTCCAGGCCGGCGGCTATCGGGTGTTCGCCGCCGCGCGCAAGGGCGCGGACCTGGAAGCGCTGAGCAGCGCCGGTTTCACCGCGATCAAGCTGGACGTCAATGACGCGGCCGACATCGCCCGCGCCTACGAGCGCCTGAACGCCGAAGCCGGACGCCTCGATGTGCTGGTCAACAACGCCGGTTACGGCGCCATGGGCCCGTTGCTCGATGGCGGCGCCGAGGCCATGCGCCAGCAGTTCGAAACCAACGTGTTCAGCCTGGTGGAACTGACCCGCGCCTGCTTCCCGCTGCTGCGCGCCAGCCGCGGCCTGGTGGTGAACATCGGCAGCGTATCGGGGGTGATGGTCACGCCGTTCGCCGGTGCCTACTGCGCGTCCAAGGCGGCGGTGCACGCCCTGACCGATGCCCTGCGCCTGGAACTGGCGCCCTTCGCCATCGACGTCATGGAAGTGCAGCCGGGTGCCATCGCCTCCAGCTTCGGCGCCAGTGCCAGCGCCCAGGCCGAACAGCTGATCCGCGAGGACTCGCCCTGGTGGCCGCTGCGCGAAGGCATCCGTGCCCGCGCCAGGGCCTCGCAGGACAAACCCACCCCGGCCGAGGACTTGGCCGCCACCCTGCTCGCCGCCGTACGCAAGCCCAAGCGCCCGGTGCTGCTGCGCATCGGCAACGGCAGCCGCGCCCTGCCCCTGCTCGCCCGCTGGATGCCGCGCAGCCTGCTGGACAAGGTGCTGAGCAAGCGCTTCGGCCTCGACCAGCGCCTAAGCTGAGCGCCATGACTCGCCGTTTCCCGCTCTACCAGTACGCCCTCGGCGGCGCGGCGGCGGTGTTCGCGCTCAACCTGCTGGCGCGCGTGCTGCTCAAGCTCGGCGGCTACCCGGCCACCCTGCTGGTGGCGGTGCTGGTCGCCCTCGGCCTGCGCTGGCTGTTTCGTCGCCTCGAAGGCCACCTGCCCGGCCATGCCGAGGCCTGGGGCCTCAACCTGCTCTATGCCGGCGTGCTCGGCCTGCTCTATCTCGGCCTCTGGGGGCTGATGTGGCTGAAGGACGAACCGGGCTATATGGGCCAGCTGATTTTCCTCCTGCACTACCTGACCTACCCGGCCGCCCTGGCGCTCTGCCTGCATACGAGCCGTTAGTTCAGGGCGTCGGGCAGCGCGGCAATGGCTGGCAGGCTCCTGACAAGGGGACGGCCGTGGACAGCGGCGCGAGCAGGCGTTCGTCCTGCGGCGCGAGGCGCTGCGCGCAGCTACGCGCCGCCTGCGCCTGAGCCACACAGCCACGCTCGTTGAGCAACTCGGACAGGTTGAACCAACCCGCCGCGAAATCGCCGCGCCGGTCCAAACTGCTGCGCAACGCCATCTCGGCCGCCACCCGGTCACCCTGGGCATAGTGCAGGTTGGCCAGGGCAAAGCCGGGCAACGCCTCGTCTGGCCAATGTGCGATAGCGGTGCGATAAGCCGTTGCGGCGGCCGCATGCTGGGCGGTCTGCTCCAGGTCGCTGGCCGCCTGCAGCCAGGCACCCAGCTGGGGCTCGGCCGGCAGGCGATCCGGCGGCAAGGTCAGTACCGCCCAACGCTCGGCGCGTGCCCAGGTGCGGTCGAACGCCGTGAAATCGGTAGTCCAGCGCTTGTGGGTCGCCGAGCGCAGTACCAGTTTCTGGCGTGAGCGGTCGTAGCCGACTACCACGGCGAAGTGCCACTGGGGATACCAGTCGAGCCCCAGGTTCTGCATGACCAGCACCGGGTTGCCCGCCGCGATCTGCGCCAGCACGGCCTCCAGCCGCGGGCGCAATGGATAGACCAGTTGCCCCTGCTGACGCGCCGCCGCGACCAGCTCGACCTTCAGGCTGCCCTTGCGCCCCGGCAGGTAAACGCTCGGCAACAGCGCCTCGGGCGTGGTGCGCACGCCACGCTGCACCAGCATGGTTGCCAGCGCCGCCGGGCCACACTGGTAATCCTCCTGGGGAAAGAATGGCGTTTCGACCAGTTCCGCACGCGGCGGCAACAACTCGCTGCTGGCCGGCAGCTGTACCTGCCGACCGGCACAGCCGGCCAGCAGGATTACCAGGGCAAGGCCAATAACCCGCCCGATCAACGCACACACTTCACGAAGGAGAAGATGTCCGTCGCGCAGAGCATGTCGGTGATGATGAAGATCACCAGGAACAGCACGATGATGCCCACCACGCCAGCGCCGGCAGGCTCTTCGGACAGCTGCTGATTGAACTGGGCCAGTTCAGCAGGCGTCAGGCTGTCGATGCGTTTCTCCACCTGGGCGCGGTCCACCCCCAGATCGGCCAATTTCTCCTGCACCTGCCGATCATCGAGCATGGCGCGCAGCTGTTGTCGGTCGACTTGTTGCTGTTGTTCCTGCAGCACCTCAGGCGTGCCGAGCATGGCGGCGCTGGCCATCGGCAGATGAGCAAACAGGGCAAGATGCAGAGCCGCCAGGGTGGCGGCAAGAAAACGCATGAAGGGATGTGCACGCATGATGGTATTACCTCTTGGTGTTGTTATCGTCTTGACCTCCAGGCACTCAATGCGGTTCCAACATGTTGCTCTCCGACCCGACCCATGCACCCGATCAATTGCTGCCTTGTGAACTGCTCGACCATCCACAGTGGCACCGTGGTCGACAGCGCTATGCGTTATGGTCGATCCCCGTGGAATGCCCGGCAGTGCTATCGCGCATGCAAGCTGCCCGCGAGCTGCTCGGCGACTGGCTACAGCCCGCTGGCGAGCGCCAGGCTCACATCACCCTGTTCGTTTGCGGCTTCCCCTGCGCCAACGCCCGACATGACGACGACATAACCCTGGCTCAGCTGGACGCCCAATACGAAGCGCTTGCCCGCCTGCAACTGGCGCCTTTCGAGCTGCTCATCGGCGGGCTCGACAGCTTCGCCAGCGCGGCATTTCTGCGCGTACATGTCGAGCCCCCTCTGCAGCAGCTACGTCTGGCACTGGCAGGCATCACCCCGGAAGTACGCCAGGCGCCCTATGTCCCGCACCTCACACTGGGCCTGTATCGCTGCGCCGCCAGCGCCAGTGACTGGCGCAGACGCACCCAGCCCATGCAGGACCTTCAGCGCCTGCGCCTGCCCGTGCGTGAAGTGCAGTTGCTCAGCTACGAGGCGGCAATACCACAGGGCCCGCTCAGGATTGAGCGGCAGCTGGTGTTACGCGGCGGCTGAGCCTGCCGCCAGGCGACGGGGCGCCGTCAGCTTTCTTCGGCACTGCGCCCCAGACGAACCGGCGCCTGCACCGAAGGAAAGCGCGAGGAGGCAAAACGCACCACCAGAATCGCCACCGCCAGCAGCAGAATCGCCCCCGAGACATACACCACCCCCATGTCCGGACGGTGGTGGTGGGATACATCGGAAATCAGCAGGCGGGTCAGCGCAGTGATCGCCACATAGATCAGGAAGCGTACCGGCATGTGGTTGGTCTTGAAGTAGATGCCGACCATGGCCCCCAGCTCCAGGTAGATGAACAGCAACAGGATGTCATCCACCGTGATATGCCCCTTCTCCAGCATGCCGAGAAAGGCCACCACCGAAGCCCAGGCCGTGATCCCGCCAATGGCGAAAAGCGCCAGATAGTGAAACGACTCCACCAGCAGATTGCCCAGCGACTGGGCCACTTCATGCATGCCGCCACGCAGCTCATCGACTCTGTTCAGATTCATCAGCACACTCCTTGGGTTACTGCTCAGACTGGCCACATTTGATGACAACGGCTATGCAGGATGAAGGCCAGGGGTTGCGTGAGCCTGAGACAATCAAATACTGTATATCCATACATATCAAGCAACTAGCTACAGGAATGAGGTGATGAATGGCCGTCGAAGTGGTGTATCGCAGCAGTCGAGATCCGGAGCGCCTGTTCATGGATAAGGCCGAAGCCGATCGTTACGACAAGATGCTGGAACTGGCCGAGGCGCTGTCCTCTGCGCTGCACAAGGCCGTGCCCTCGCTGAACGAGGAGCAGGTCGAAGAACTGGGCATCTTCATGGCCAAGAACCGCGACACCTTCGCCAAGGCCTTCAAGAACCAGCCGGATGCCCTGGCCGAGCTGCAGGCGGATTCCGCCGACGCCTAAGGTCGATGCAGGCTGCGTAACCGCGGCCTGCTGCAGGGTCCCCGGCGCCCCTTCCATAGACGATCTTGCCGTTAATGCCCTGTCTGGCCAGAGATCGGCAGCCGAGCTTCGCGGCACACCGAGGGAGCTGGCCTCGTGAAAAGCGGGCTCAGGCCGCTTCCAGGGCTTCGACCAGCGCCTTGAGAAAGCGCGCCGCCTCGCCACCGGTGGCCGCACGGTGATCGAAGGTCAGCGACAGTGGCAGCACCGGATGCACCGCCGGCTGCCCTTGCCAGGCCACCACCTCGTCGCGGATGCCACCGGCGCCGATGATCGCCACCTGCGGCGGCACCACGATGGGGTTGGCGTAGCGGCCGAACAGGTTGCCGAAGTTGGACAGGGTAATGGTCGCGCCCATCATCTCCTGCGGCGGGATGGAGCGCGCCTGCACGTCGGCGCGCAAGCGCGCCATGCCTTCTTTCAGATCCTCCGCGCTGCGCTCGCCGACATTGCGCAGCACCGGCACGAACAGGCCATCCGGAGTGTCCACAGCGATGCCCAGGTCGAGCCTGTCATGCTGACGAATCGAAGGCCCACGGCCGTCGAACCAGCTGTTGAGCACCGGTTCTACCGTGCAGGCATGGGCGATGGCCTTGGCCAGGCGGATCAACGGATCGCGCGCCTGGCCCCAGCGGTGCAGGTCGGCATCGCCATAGATGGTCACCGGCACCACCTCGGCATGCGACCTGGCCATGTTGATCGCCATGCTGCGCCTGACGCCACGTAGACGCTCGCCGCCGATGCGCGACGAGGCCACCTGCGCGGCACCTTCCACGTCGGCAGCCGTGATCAGGCCGTCGGCACCGCTACCAGCCAGCCCCGCCAGATCGACCCCCAGCTTGCGCGCCAGTTGGCGTACCGCTGGCGTGGCACGTGGCGCCAGGTGCTCGCGGGTCGAAGGCGCGGCGCCGACGAAAAAGCTGTCCTCCTGGGCCGAATGACCACCCTCCAGGCGGCCGACCACGGTGCCGGCATCCGCCTCACCCTCGTAAGCCAGCAGCGGTTCTCCCACATGCAGCAAGTCGCCCTCGCTGCCGAAGGTCTTGGCCACCACGCCGTCATAGGGCGCCGGGATATCGACGATGGCCTTGGCCGTTTCCACCGACACCAGCAGCTGGTCGGCCTTCACCGTGTCACCGGCCTTGACGTGCCACTGCACGATCTCGGCCTCCTGCAGGCCTTCACCCAGGTCGGGCAGCTTGAAGTATTTCATCGCGGGCCTCCTTGTTCTCGGGGCGTCAGGCGTAGTTCAGGGTGGTGTCGCAGGCGGCGAGGATGTCCTCGACGCCAGGCATGTACAGCTGCTCCAGGCGATACAGCGGCGGCGGAATATCCGGCGCGGTGACCCGCTGGATCGGCGCCTGCAGATCGAGCAGCGCGCGCTCGTACAGGCTGGCGGCGATCTCCGCGCCCACCGCACAGGACCTGGGGGCCTCGTGCACGATCACGCAGCGCCCGGTCTTGCGCACCGAGGCTTCCAGGGTGTCGAGGTCCAGCGGCTTGAGACAGGCCACGTCGATCACTTCGCAGCTGACGCCTTGCTCGGCCAGGCGCTCGGCGGCCTGTAGCGTTTCGTGGATGCTCGCGCCCCAGCTGACCAGGGTGAGGTCACCGCCCTCGCGCAGGGTGAAGCAGCTGTCCAGCGGCAGGCGTTTGCCATCGTCGAGCAGCGGCTGCGGGTTCATCCGGTACAGCCGCGTGGGTTCGAGAAACACCACCGGGTCGGGATCGTCGATGGCCGCCAGCAGCAGGCCGTAGGCCCGTGCCGGTGACGAGGGGATGACCACGCGCAACCCCGGGATATGGGCGAACAGCGCCTCGGTGCTCTCGCTGTGATGCTCCGGCGCACGGATGCCCGCGCCCATCGGGCTACGCAGCACCATCGGGCAGGTCAGCCGGCCACGGGTACGGTTGCGCATCCGCGCGGCATGGGCCAGCACTTGCTCCATGGCGGCGAAGACGAAACCGAGGAACTGGATCTCCATCACCGGCTTCAAGCCCTGCGCGGCCATGCCCACGGTCAGCCCGGCGATCATGGTTTCCGCCAGCGGCGTATCGAGCACGCGCTTGAAGCCAAAGCGCTCGCGCAGCCCCTGGGTGGCGCGGAACACGCCACCATTGACGCCGATGTCCTCGCCCAGCACCACCACATTCTGGTCTTCCTGCATGGCGCGGTGCAGGGCCAGGTTAACGGCTTCCAGCAGGGCGTACTTCTTCACCTCATTCATGCTCCTGCCCTCCCGCGCGGCGCGCCGCACGCTCGGCCAGCCACTCGCGCTGCTCGGCCAGGGCCGCCGGCCAGCGTGCATAGACATGCTCGATGGCCGCCTCGGGCGCGGGCACTTCGACTGCGTCGAAAGCGTCCACCGCCTGTTGTACCAGCGCCTGACACTCGCCGATCAAGGCCTGCTCGCGGCCCTCGTCCCACATGCCCTGCAGGAGCATGAAGCGCTGCAGGCGCTTGATCGGTTCCTCGTCCCAGGCCTGTTTCACTTCTTCGGCACTGCGGTAGCGGGTGGCATCGTCAGCGGTGGTGTGGTCGCCCAGGCGATAGCTGAGGCACTCCAGCAGGGTCGGTCCCTTGCCTTGCCGTGCCCGGTCGAGGGCGTGGCCAATCCGCTCATACACCGCCAGCACATCGTTGCCATCGACCTGCTCACCATGAAAGCCTGCACCGACCGCCTTCTGCGCCAGGGTCGGTGCGCCACTCTGGATGCGTCGCGGCGTGGAGATGGCCCACTGGTTGTTGTTGACCACGAAGACCACCGGCAGCTGCCAGGCGCCAGCCACATTGAGCGCTTCGAGGAAGTCGCCCTTGCTGGTCGCGCCGTCGCCGCAGGTGGTCACCGCCACCCGATGCTGACCACGGATCTTGAACGCACTGGCCACGCCGCAGGCATGCAGGGCCTGGGTGGCAATCGGCACGCACAGCGGAAAATCCTCGGCTACGGCCGGGTCGGCGTAGGCGCTACCGCGCTCGTCGCCGCCCCAGTAGAGCAGAATCTCCTCCATCTTCACCCCGCGCATCAGCTGCACGGCGGTGTCGCGGTAGTAAGGCACCAGCACGTCCTCGGCATGCATGCGGCAGCCGATGGCCACGCCAATGGCCTCCTGACCGAGGGTCGGTGCATAGGTGCCGATACGGCCGGTGCGCTGCAGGGCCACGGCCTTCTGGTCAAACAGGCGGGTCAGCTGCATCTGCCGGTACAGGCGCGCCAGCAGGTTGCAATCGTCGGCCCAGGCCGGCAACTCGCCGAGCAGACGACCATCGGGCGCCAGGTAACGGGTCAGGGGCAGGTCAAGCGAACACTGAGTCATCACACTCCTCCTCGCGGCACACCGGGTAGGCATGCGCTGTGGCCTCGCGCTTGTGGCGCCAGGCATGCGGGCAGCAAGGCTCCGGGCAGGGAGGCTAGCTGCCGTAGAGCAGGCGTTCGGCCAGGCTGTCGGCCACCCGCGCCGGCGAGCGCTTGTCGGCCTGGGCGTGGGCGTAGATCTCGGTCAGGCGCTCGGCGATCTTGGTCAGATGCGCGGTGATCAGTGGCAGCGCCTCGCCGCGATGCTTTAGGGCGACGTAGATCAGCCCGCCGGAATTGATCACGTAATCCGGCGCATAGAGGATGCCGCGCGCCTCCAGTTCATCGGCCATCTCGGCGCTGGCCAGCTGGTTGTTGGCCGCGCCGGCCACCGCCGCACAGTGCAGCTTGCCGACGGTCTGCGGGTTGAGCACGCCCCCCAGGCCGCAGGGCACCAGGATGTCGCAGGGTGTACTGAGCAGCGCCTCGTTGCTTACCGGATGGGCGTCGAGTTCCTCCACCGCCAGTTGCAGCCGGCCGGAATCGAGGTCACTGACATACAGCTCGACCCCAGCCGCCGCCAGTTGCTGGGCCAGGGCGTAGCCAACATTGCCCAGGCCCTGAATGGCCACCCGCAGGCCATGCAGGTCGTCGCCGCCGAGGCGCGCCCGGGCCGTGGCACGGATGCCGGCGAACACGCCCATGGCGGTGTGCGGTGAAGGGTCGCCGGCGGCCGTGGTGCTGGTGACGTGGCGGGTCTGCTGGGCGATGCAGTCCATATCGGCGCTGGAGGTGCCGCTGTCCACGGCGGTGATATAGCGACCGCCCAGCGATTCGATCATGCGCCCGAAGGCCTCGAACAGCGCGCCGCGGTTGTCCAGGTGCGGCGGACGGATGATCACCGCCTTGCCGCCACCCTGCGCCAGGCCGGCCAGGGCAGCCTTGTAGCTCATGCCCTGGGCCAGACGAATGGCATCGCGGATGGCGCTGTCGTCGTCGGGGTAGGCCAGGTAGCGGCAGCCGCCCAGAGCAGGGCCGAGTTTGCTGCTGTGAATGGCGATGATGGCTCGCAGGCCGGTGGCAGAGTCTTGGGCAAGATGCAGGGCTTCGAGCCGGGCGTTTTCCATCATGGCGAACATGCGGACGACCTCTCTGGCTTTACGGCCAGTATAGGTCGCCTGCAGCGTTCGCCTGGATCGGCCAGTTATAAGCAGGCAGGATTTATATGGTTCTTCGCAGCGTCAGGGAGAGCATGGGTTGCGGACGGGTAAATGTGCTGTGGCGAGCGTGTTGCAGAAGAGCCAAGGGCGGCTTTTGTGGGCGCGACTTCAGTCGCGATAAAGCCGGTGAAAACGCATCGCGGCCCAAGCCGCTCCCACGCAGGTTGCTTGCGGGTCTTCACGCTCCGCATGCCACTCGCCCCTTCGCATAACCCGCGAATCCCGCTCAGGCTCGATTGCCCTGCACCTTCCACCAGGTACAGAACTCCTCCAGCGCCGTCCAGATCGGCACCTGCGGCTCGTAGTCCAGGTACTGGCGGGCGCGGGAAATATCCAGGGAGAAATCCCGCGCCATCACCGCAACGCCGAGGCGGAACAGCGCTGGTTGCGGCCGCCCCGGCAGCAGCTTGCAGACCGTCTCGTTGAGCGTCGCCGCGGTGTAGGCCAGCGGATAGGGCATGTGCTTGCTCACCGGTGGCAGATTGAACTGCCGCAACACGAAGTTGACCACGTCCCACAACGGCAGCGGCGCGCCATTGCTGATGTTGTACACCTTGCCCAGCGCCGGCCCGGCGGCCAGCAGGCTGCTGAACAGGGCATCGTTGAGGTTCTGCACGCTGGTGAAGTCGACCTTGTTCAGACCGTCACCTATGACCATCAGCTTGCCCTTGCGGTGCATCTCGATCAGCCGCGGGAAGATGCTGGTGTCGCCGGCACCAGTGACGAAGCGTGGGCGCAAGGCGATTACCTCCAGGCCGAACTCCTGGGCCTCCATGACCTTCAGCTCGGCCAGGTACTTGGTGGCGCCATAGTGGTCGACGAAGGTTTTCGGCACCTGCTCTTCGCGCAGGCCGACGTGCGACTTGCCGTCGAAATACACCGAAGGCGAGGACAGATGCACCAGGCGCCGCACCTTCTGCCCCAGGCAAGCCTCGATGACGTTCTGGGTGACCATCACGTTGGCCTGGTGGAAGTGCTGGTAGGTGCCCCAGGTGCCTACGGCGCCGGCGCAATGCACCACCATTTCCACGTCACGGCAGAGCTTGTGCACCAGGTCGGCATCACTCAGATCGCCCTGAACGAACTCGGCACCACGCTTGATCAAATGCTGCACCGCTTCGGGGCGCCGCCCGTTGACCCGCACCGTCAGGCCCTGTTCCAGGGCAAAGCGGGCAAAGCGCCCACCAATGAAACCGCTCGCGCCGGTTACCAGAATCTTCATCTGCAGCTTCCCAATTCCGATCTTGTTATTGCCAGCGACTCTAGCAGCCACGGCGGCTTCTGCCTGTTGCCCTGTCGGCCAAAAAGACGGCTTTGCAACGCCTCGCTCGATTTTATTTACAGACGTAAAACTATTTGCACGCTTCTTGCAGAATCTTTGACACCCTAGCGCGTTGTCACCTATCTACCCGCGGAGCCGTATCATGCCGTTGCGTCTCAAGCTTGCCCTCAGCTTCCTGCTGCTGGGCCTTATCCCGGTACTGGCCATGGCCATCACCGTCTATCTGCAAGCCAGCCATTCGCTACGGGAGCAGGCCCTCAACAGCCTGGAAGCCGTAGCGAATATCAAACAGCAGCAACTGCAGGACAACTGGCAGGCACGCAACAACCAGCTGAGCACCCTGGCCAGCAACCTCGGCACCAGCTATGCCGGGCTGGATGACAACGCGCTGCTCAGCACTGCCAACTATGACCGGCCGATCTTCGAGAACTTCACCAAGACCTTCGGCTACCGCGAGCTGAAGCTGGTATCGCGCGATGGCCAGGTGCTGTTCAGCCTGCAGCGCGGCGCCGACTACCAGCAGAACCTGAGTGATGCCGCCTGGCGCAATACGCCGCTGGGGCAGGTGGTGCGCGCCACGCTGGACAGCGGCAAGGCACAGGTGGGTGACCTGGCGGTGAGCATGCCCGGTGCCGAACCCAGCCAGTTCCTCGCCGCGCCCGTCAGTGAAGAAGGCGAGCTGCAACTGCTGCTGGTCCTGGAGCTGCCGCTGTCCGAACTGAACCGGGTCATGCAGACCCGCCAGGGCCTGGGCGAATCCGGTGAGACCTATCTGGTCGGCCCCGACGCACAGCTGCGTTCGGATTCGGCGCGTTTCGAGGATCGCCGCGTGGCACGCCAGGACAGCGAACCTTCTGCGGCGCTACCGGGCAGCGCCATCGGCCGCGCCCTGAGTGGCGAGCAGGGCCGCCTGGCCGAGGCCGGGCTCAACGGTCAGCCGGTGCTCAAGGCCTTCGTACCCGTGCAGCTGGATGACCAGCGCTGGGCCCTGATCGCCGAGATGGACCAGGCCCAGGCCTATGCTCCGGTACGTACGCTGATGTGGCAGGTGGTGGTGCTGGTAGTGCTGACCATAGTCGGTGTAGCGCTGGCCACCTGGCTGGTCAGCCGCAGCGTGATGCGCCCGCTGGGTGGCGAACCGCGCAAAATGGCCGAGCTGGCCAGGCGCCTGGCCGCCGGTGAATTGCGCCTGCAGGGTGACGAGGGCCAACAGGACGGCCTGATGCTTGCGCTGCACGAGATGGCCCGGGCCTGGCGCGAGGTGGTCGAGCGTCTGCGCCAGGCCAGCCAGGCGGTTGGCAGCGCCAGCGGCGATATCCTCGGTGCCGCCGGGCAGACCAGTCATAGCCTGGACGCACAACAGGAAGCGCTGGAGCTGGTGGTCAGCGCCGTCGACCAGATGGCAGCCACCGTACAGGAGATCGCCAGCAGCGCCAGCCAGAGCGCCGATGGCAGCGCCGCCGCGCGTGATGCCTTCGTCACCGTGCAAGGCAGCCTGCAGCGCATGGTTGGCCAGCAGGATCAGCTGCTGGCCAACCTGCGCGAGGCCGATCAGGTGGTACAGACCCTGGCCAGTGACAGCCAGCAGATCGGCTCTGTGCTCGACGTGATCCGCGCCATCGCCGAGCAGACCAACCTCTTGGCGCTGAACGCCGCCATCGAAGCGGCCCGCGCCGGCGAGCAGGGCCGCGGCTTCGCCGTGGTGGCCGACGAGGTTCGCAACCTGGCCCTGCGCACGCGCAGCGCTACCGAGGAAATCGTCGGCATCGTGGCCGCCCTGGGCGAATCATCCAGCCGGGCCAGCGAGCGCATGGGTGCCTCCAGCCAGCAGGCACGGGATCTGGAGGTACAGACCCAGGCGCTGATCGGCTCGCTCGACCAGCTCGACGACTCGCTGCAGAGCGTGCACGCGCTGGCCTTCCAGATCGCCGCGGCGGCCGAGCAGCAGGCGGCCACCACCCAGGAAGTCAATCAGCACATGCACCGCCTCAATGACATGACCGGCGAGAACCGCCGCACCGCCGCGCACACCCGCGACTGCGGCGAACACCTGCGCAAGGTGGCCGGCAGCCAGGAACAGCTGGTGGCGCAGTTCCAGCTCTGACCCCGCGCGACTCCCATCGGTCGGGTAGAGCAATGCCCGTAGGCTGGGTAGAGCGAAGCGAAACCCGGCGCATTCCCGACTCCGCCGCTGGGTTACGGCCTTTGGCCTAACCCAGCCTACACAAACACATCGCCTCGCGACACGCAGCGCCCCGCTCCGCCCCGTAGGCTGGGTTAGCCGCCCAGCGGCGTAACCCAGCGAAACAGGCAGCAACCTAGACCAGCCAGCCCCCCACGCCCTTCTCCAGGTGACGGGTCAGGCTGCTCAGCAACTCCCCGCCATTACGCCAGTGATGCCAGTAGAGCGGCACATCCAGCGGCCGCTCGGGCAACAGTTCGACCAGCTCGCCGCTCGCCAGCTCGCGCTGTACCTGCAGCTCCGGCACCAGCCCCCAGCCCAACCCGGCACCGGCCAGGCGAATGAAGCCTTCCGAGGACGGGCACAGGTGATAGTTGAAGGCGCCATTGAGCCCCAGGCTGGCCATATAGCGGTGCTGCAGCAGGTCATCCGGACCGAAGACAATGGCCGGTGCCCGCGCCATGCTTTCGGCATTCACCCCGGCGGTGAAGTGGCGAGCGATAAAGCCCGGGCTGGCCAGCGCGCGATAGCGCATGGCGCCCAACGGCAGCGCCCGAGCGCCCGCCACCGGCCGCTCGGCGGCACACACGCAGGCCGCCACCTCGCCGGCACGCATGCGCTTGAGGCCAACGTCCTGGTCCTCCACCACCAGATCCAGCAACAGTTTGTGCTCGGCACAGAAGTCGCCCACCAGCGGTGCCCACCAGGTTGCCAGGCTGTCCGCATTGAGGGCGATGCGCAGGCGCTCCACCGGCTGGTCTTCCGCCAGGGCCGGCACCTGGCCCTGCAGGTCACGCTCCAGCAGGCGCACCTGCTGCACATGGTTGAGCAGGCGCCGGCCGACTTCGGTCGGTGCCGGCGGCGTGGCACGCAGCAGCACCGGTTGGCCGACCCGCGCCTCCAGCAGCTTGATCCGTTGCGACACTGCCGACTGCGACAAGCCGAGCAGCTGCGCCGCACGCTCGAAGCCACCCTGCTCCACCACGGCGGCCAGGGCGGCGAGCAGCTTGTAGTCGAACATAAGATTTCCTAATGAGAGATCAGCATGATTTGTTTTTCTTATACAGCGCCAACACCGAGACTGGCCAGCATCCACTCACCGCCACCTTAGGAAAACACCATGGCCGGAGAAACCGATCTGAACACACTGCTGGCCAGCCTCTCGCCCCGCCTCAACCCGGGCGAATTCGTGTTCTGCTGCGTCAGCGATGCAGCAGTGATCGCTAGCGCCAAGGCCCTCGGCAGCTTTCAGGAAAGCGAAGGCACGACGTTGATCCTCGCCCGCGCCGAGGCCGATCGCCTGGGCCTGAGTTATGACTATGTGGCCGCCTGGATCACCCTGGAGGTGTACTCGGCGCTGGCCGCCGTCGGCCTCACCGCCGCGTTTGCCACCGCCCTGGGCCGCGCCAACCTCAGCTGCAACGTGATCGCCGGCTACCACCACGATCACCTGTTCGTCGCCCATGGCGATGCGGACAAAGCCATGTCCGTGCTGCGCCAACTGGCCGTGGAGGGTTGCTGAAATGTGGCAGAGCTACCTCAACGGCCTGCTGGTCGCTGCAGGCCTGATCATCGCCATCGGTGCGCAGAACGCCTTCGTCCTGGCGCAGAGCCTGCGCCGCGAACATCACCTGCCCACCGCAGCCCTCTGCGTGCTGTGCGATGCCCTGCTGGTCAGCGCCGGGGTGTTCGGCCTGGCCGCCGTGCTGGCGCAAAATCCAACCCTGCTGGCCGTGGCCCGCTGGGGCGGCGCGGTCTTCCTGCTCTGGCTGGGCGTACAGGCCCTGCGCCGGGCACTCAACCCACAGGCCCTGCAGCAGCAGGACAGCGGCCCGCGCTCGCGCCGCGCCGTGCTGCTGGCCGCCCTGGCGGTGACCCTGCTCAACCCCCACGTGTACCTGGATACCGTGCTGCTGATTGGCTCGCTCGGCGCCCAGCAACCGGTGCCTGGCGCCTATGCCTTGGGCGCCGCCAGCGCCTCGGCCCTGTGGTTCTTCACCCTGGCCCTGGGTGCGGCCTGGCTCGCCCCCTGGCTGGCACGACCGGCCACCTGGCGCCTGCTCGACCTCACAGTGGCCGCCATGATGTTCGCCATTGCCGCACAACTGATCCTGCACGCGCCGGGAGCATGACCACAGCCGCGCCGCGGCGGTATGCTGCGGCGCTTGCAAGCATGACTGGGAGCGCACGTGGATACGACGGTATTTGCCGTGGTGCTGGCCGCCGCCGCGCTGCATGCGGGCTGGAATGCCCTGCTCAAGATTGGTCTGGACCGCTACCTGACCGCTTCGCTGATCCAGATCGGCGCCGCCTGCGCGGCCCTGCCGGCTCTGCCCTTCTTCGCTATCCCGGTGGCCAGCGCCTGGCCCTGCATCGCCCTCTCCGCCCTGCTGCACATCGGCTACAACCTCTTCCTCTCCCGCGCCTACCAGCATGGCGACCTGTCCCAGGTCTACCCGATCGCCCGCGGCAGCTCGCCGCTGCTGGTGGCGCTGCTCGCCCTGCTGGCCGGCGATGTACTGCAGGCGGGGCAATGGGCGGGGCTGCTGATGCTGGTCGGCGGGATCTGGCTGATGGCTTGGCGCGGCGGCCACCCAGGCAGCTCACTCAATGGCCCGTTGCTGTTCAACGCCCTGGCCACCGCCGTCTGCATCGCCGGCTACACGGTGGCCGATGCCCTCGGCGCGCGCAGCAATGGCGACGCCATCGGCTACGCGCTGTGGCTGTTCCTGGTCAACGGCCTAGTTGCGGCCTTGGTCATTGCCCTGCGCCGCGGGCCGCGCATCTTCCTTCAACTCGGTCCGCACTGGCGCGGCGGCCTGGGCGGGGGCGCCATGTCCATGCTGGCCTACAGCCTGGTGATCTGGGCCACCACTCAGGCACCGGTCGCCCTGGTTTCGGCACTGCGCGAGAGCAGCGTGCTGTTTGCCCTGCTGATCGGCTGGCTGTTTCTCAAGGAATCCATGCAGCCGCTGCGCCTGCTCGCCTGCCTGATCATCGCCGCGGGCGTAGCATTAATGAAACTGACCTGAAGCAAACTGCACTTTTGCCGCCCGTATCTGTCCACCCCCAGGATGGACAAAGCCCCTGGCACCGGCTTTTCCACACAGTTGCTGCGTGGTTAAGGCCAGGCTCGGGTGCTATGATCCCGGGCTCGCGGCACTCTAAAAGAGCTTTAGCTCTCGCCGCCCGCATTCCGGCCGCCCGTGAACGGCCCGCGCTAGTCGCACATATCCCGACCTGATGAAGGAGATAGACCATGGCTTTCGAATTGCCGCCGCTGCCATACGAGAAAAACGCCCTCGAGCCGCACCTGTCCGCCGAGACCCTGGAGTTTCACCACGGCAAGCACCACAACGCCTATGTGGTGAACCTGAACAACCTGGTGCCGGGCACCGAGTTCGAAGGCAAGAGCCTGGAAGAAATCATCAAGACTTCCTCCGGTGGCGTGTTCAACAACGCCGCGCAGATCTGGAACCACACCTTCTACTGGAACTGCCTGAGCCCGAACGGCGGCGGCGAGCCGACCGGCGCCCTGGCTGACGCCATCAACGCGGCCTTCGGCTCCTTCGACAAGTTCAAGGAAGAGTTCAGCAAGACCTCCATCGGCACCTTCGGCTCCGGCTGGGGCTGGCTGGTGAAGAAGGCCGACGGCTCCCTGGCCCTGGCCAGCACCATCGGCGCCGGCTGCCCGCTGACCAGCGGCGACACCCCGCTGCTGACCTGCGACGTATGGGAACACGCCTACTACATCGACTACCGCAACCTGCGTCCGAAGTATGTTGAAGCCTTCTGGAACCTGGTGAACTGGGACTTCGTGGCGAAGAACTTCGCGGCCTGAGTCCGGATGTAGTCGCCTCGGCGACTGCATAACAAACGCCCCGGCCATGCCGGGGCGTTTGCATTTATGGCTCTAACTAGAGCAGCCGTTGCGGCGGCATCTGCAGGTGGTAGCGCTCGGTCTTCTGCACCGCGCGGGTCAGTACCTGGTCGGCGGTGACCGGCCCAAGGAACTCGCACAGACCGATATAAAGCAGGTTGAGCAGCATGCGCAGCTGCTCCAGATTGAGCGCCGTCAGCCCCAGCGAACCGCCCTGCTCCAGCCAACCGCGCAAACGCAGACGCAGCTCGGTTTCAACCTGCATGCCACTCAGATTGCCAGCGGCGAAGCGGCGCAGGCGCGGCACCATGTCGGCATCGAGCAGGCCGAACAGCTCACGACTGAGCACTTCGAAGGTCTGCCGCGCCAATGCGTCCGGCCCGGACACCTCTTCGGCAGCGACACCCGCACCCTGGCGCCAGGCCTGTAGACGTGGCGCCGGGTCTGGCAGCAGATTGGCGGTCGGTCCGGTCAGCGCCCCCACCAGCTCACGATACAAGCGGGCGCGCTCGAACTTGCGCTCGGTACGCTGCACCACCTCGGCCAGAAACTCATTGAGGGCAAACGGCGGCTTGTCCGCGTACTTGGCTTCCCACAGCGACAGCAGGGGCAGCGCTTCATCTTCGGAAAAGTGACCGGCCAACCCGGTATAGATGGCGCGACGACGGGTAGTCAGACTCATCTCAGGTCCTCCGCGCCAATTCGCTGCCGTCGTAGGTCAGTGCCTGATTGAACTCCGGATAACCGGCTTCGGCATGCTCCGAGTAGTCCAGGCCACGTTGCTCGTGCTGGGTGGAAGTACGCAAGCCCACGGTCTTGGCCAGGATCAGGTACATCGCCAGCGCCAGCGGGAAGGCCCAGAGGAACGCCGCGCCGGCGCCGATCAACTGCACACTCACGCGCGCCCAACTGAACAGATCCCCGCTGTAGAACAGCCCGGCCGCGACCGTGCCCCAGACTCCGGCCAGACCATGTACCGGTACCGCACCGACCACATCGTCGAGGCGCAGACGATCCATCAGGCGCATGCCGAACACCACCACGAAACCGGCAATCAGTCCGGTCACCAGGGCATAGCCAGGCTGCATGGTGGCGCAGCCGGCAGTGATGCCGACCAGACCACCGAGCGAACCATTGACCGTGGTGCTGAGCAGCACCGGACTGGCCGTACTGCGCAGCGCCAGCACCGCGCCAAGCGCGCCGGCGGCCGCCGCCAGGTGAGTGTTGAGGGCGATCAGGCCAAGGCTCTCGTTCATCGCTAGAGTGCTGCCGGCATTGAAGCCGAACCAGCCGAGCCAGAGAATGAAGCCGCCCAGCGCCACCAGACTCATGTTGTGGCCCGGAATCACCCTGGGCGTACCGTCGGCGGCGAAGCGCCCGAGGCGCGGGCCCAGCACCAGGATGCCCGCCAGGGCGCACCAGGCGCCGACACCGTGAACCACGCTGGAGCCGGCAAAATCGATGAACCCCATCTTGGCCAACCAGCCCTGGCCGCCGTAGGCACCACTCCACACCCAACTGCCGAACACCGGATAGATAAAGCCACTGATGACAACGGCTCCGACCAGGTAAGCACTGTAGCGGGTACGCTCGGCCATGGCCCCGCTGGCGATGGTCGCGGCCGTGGCGGCGAACATCATCTGGAACAGCAGAAAGGTAAAGTCCCAGGGCTGGCCCTCGCTCGGTGCGAAATGGCTCATGCCGTACCAGCCGGTGGCGTTGGCGCCGAACATCAGGCCAAAGCCCACCAGCCAATAGACGATGCCGCCGACACAGCCGTCCATGTAGTTCTTCATCATCACGTTGACGGCATTCTTGGCTCGCGACATGCCACTTTCCAACAGGGCGAAGCCGGCCTGCATGAAGAACACCAGCGCACTGGCCAAGACGACCCAGCCGGTATTCATGGCCAGTTCGGTACTGCCATCGGCAGCGTGGGCAGAGGGTGAGAACAACAGGGCACACAGCGACAACAGGTAGAGCTTCATGGCGAATCTCCCAGCACGGTGATGCCGGGGCAACGCAACTCTTGTGCCAGACTATTCAGCAGTCAGCAGGCCCTCTCCTCACTCGCCTGCACCAACGCAACGCATACCGGCTCGCCGCCACCTGAAACATGCGCCAAGTCAGTACGCGCGCAAAAATAATCAGTGATGGCGTAATGGCCCTTTGACGGCAATGGCGCATTTGCCAATACTCTCCACGGTTACATGCCTCCGGCGGCGAACAAGGAATCCCCATTTGAAGCTGGAACTGAAAAACAGCCTGTCGCTGAAACTGCTGCGTGTTGTCCTGATGTCGGCGCTGGCGGTCGGTGTCGTGTTGAGCTGTGGGCAGATCGTCTTCGACATCCACAAGACTCGCCAGGCGGTGGCCAATGATGCGCAACGCATCCTCGGCATGTTCCGCGACCCGTCCACCCAAGCCGTCTACAGCCTCGACCGCGAGATGGGCATGCAGGTCGTCGAAGGCCTGTTCCAGCATGAGGCCGTGCGCCACGCGGCCATCGGTCACCCCAACGAACCCATGCTCGCCGAGCGCTCCCGGCCATTGACCGAATCCACCCGCCGCTGGATCACCGACCCGATTCTCGGCAAGGAGCAGACCTTCGCCACCCAGCTGGTCGGCAAGGGCCCCTACAGCGAGTACTACGGCGACCTGACCATCACCCTGGATACCGCCAGCTACGGGGAGAACTTCATCACCACCTCGGTGATCATCTTCATCTCCGGCGTACTGCGCGCCCTGGCCATGGGCCTGGTGCTGTACATGGTCTATCACTGGCTGCTGACCAAGCCGCTGTCGAAGATCATCGAGTACCTGACCAACATCAACCCGGACCGCCCCAGCGAGCACAAGCTGCCCATGCTCAAGGGCAACGAGAACAATGAGCTGGGGCTGTGGATCAACACCGCCAACCAGCTGCTGGAATCCATCGAGCGCAACACCCACCTGCGCCGCGAAGCAGAAAACAGCCTGCTGCGCATCTCGCAGTACGATTTCCTCACCGGCCTGCCCAACCGCCAGCAACTGCAGCAGCAGCTCGACCAGATTCTTGAGGATGCCGGTCGCCTGCAGCGCCGCGTAGCCGTGCTGTGCGTCGGCCTGGATGACTTCAAGGGGATCAACGAACAGTTCAGCTACCAGACCGGTGACCAGCTGCTGCTGGCGCTCTCCGACCGTCTGCGTAGCCACAGCGGCCGCCTCGGTGCGCTGGCACGCCTGGGCGGTGACCAGTTCGCCCTGGTCCAGGCCGATATCGAGCAGCCCTACGAAGCCGCCGAACTGGCGCAGAGCATCCTCGACAGCCTGGAAACGCCCTTCACCCTGGAGCAGCAGGAAGTCCGCCTGCGTGCCACGATCGGCATCACCCTGTTCCCGGAAGACGGCGACAGCACCGAAAAGCTGCTGCAGAAAGCCGAACAGACCATGACCCTGGCCAAGAGCCGCTCGCGCAACCGTTACCAGTTCTACATCGCCAGCGTCGACAGCGAGATGCGCCGCCGCCGCGAACTGGAGAAGGAGCTGCGCGAAGCGCTCAGCCGCAACGAGATGCACCTGGTCTACCAACCCCAGGTCGACTACCGCGACCACCGCGTGGTCGGCGTCGAGGCGCTGATCCGCTGGCAGCACCCGCAACACGGCTTCGTCCCGCCAGACCTGTTCATCCCGCTGGCCGAGCAGAACGGCACCATCATCGCCATCGGCGAATGGGTGCTGGATCAGGCCTGCCGTCAGCTGCGCGAATGGCATGACCAGGGCTTCAGCGAGCTGCGCATGGCGGTCAACCTGTCCACCGTGCAGCTGCACCACAACGAGCTGCCGCGCATGGTCAGCAACCTGTTGCAGGTCTATCGCCTGCCGCTGCGCAGCCTGGAACTGGAAGTCACCGAAACCGGCTTGATGGAAGACATCAGCACCGCCGCGCAGAACCTGCTCAGCCTGCGCCGTGCCGGCGCACTGATCGCCATCGACGACTTCGGTACCGGTTACTCTTCGCTGAGCTACCTGAAGAGCCTGCCGCTGGACAAGATCAAGATCGACAAGAGCTTCGTCCAGGACCTGCTGGAAGACGAGGACGACGCCACCATCGTTCGCGCCATCATCCAGCTGGGCAAGAGCCTGGGTATGCAGGTCATCGCCGAGGGTGTGGAGACCACCGAGCAGGAGGCCTACATCATCGCCCAGGGCTGCAACGAGGGTCAGGGCTACCTGTACAGCAAACCGCTGCCGGCCCGCGAACTGACGCTCTACCTCAAGCAGGCTCGCCGTCTGAGCAGCGCCGGTAACCCGGCCACCCTGTAACCGCCCCATCGACTGACACAAAAAACGCAGGCTCAGGCCTGCGTTTTCGTTTGCCCGGCCGTCAGTTGCCGCGGTAAGTGGAGAAGCCGTAGGGGCTGAGCAGCAGCGGGATGTGGTAGTGCGCCACGCTGCCGTCGACCTCGAAGATCACCGGCACTTCCGGGAAGAAGGTCGCGGTGGCGTGCTGCTTGAACCAGGCGCCGGTTTCGAAGGTGACGCGGTAGGTGCCGCTTTCCAGCTTCTTGCCCTCCGGGTAGAGCGCGGTGATGCGGCCCTGCTCGTTGGTCGTGCCCTCGTTCAGCTTGTTCCAGCGCTCGCCGTCGAGCTTCTCCAGGCTGACCTCGACGCCTGGGGACGGCAGGCCGTCCTGCAGGTTGAGGACGTGCACGCTGAGCGGGTTGCCAGCGGCCAGGACGAGGGTGGACAGGCCGCTCAGGGCGCTACCGAGCAGCAGGTTTTTCAGCATCTTCATGGTGGATCTCCAGTTCAGGGTTGGGTGGGTAGAACCTGGGCGATGGCCTGCAGTGCGCAGCCTTCGTCGAATTGCGCGCCGCCGGCACCGGCCACGCCGATGGCGCCGATCACCTGGTCGGCCACCTTCAGCGGCACGCCGCCACCGAGCAGCAGCAGTTCATCGAGGGTGTTGAGGTTTTCCGCGTCGGGGGTGCTGCGCGCACGCTCGGCCAGCAGGCCGGTAGCGGTCTTGGTCGACAGCGCGGTGAAGGCCTTGCGCTGGGCGGCCAGGGTGTTGTGCGGGCCGACGTTGTCGTCGCGCTGCACGGCAACCAGGTTGCCGCCACGGTCGACGACGGCGGCCACAGCCGTGCGGCCTTCGGCATGGCAGGCGGCCAGGGTGGCGTCGAGCAGCTGGTTGGCCAGGGCCAGGCTGACATCGGCGCGCTGCGCCACGGCCGGGGTCTCGGCCCAGGCCGGGCTCGCCGCCAGGGCCAGGGCGAGTAGCGACAGTACGGTAGGGGTTCGGATGGTCATGCGGTTCTCCCGGATAAGGCTCGACTGAGCCAGTGGCGGGCATCTTGCCCAGCCCTTGCGCACAGACTGATTGCCGGCGGATTACCAATTTGTAATGGGAGAGAAGCGCGGATCGACCTAGGCTATGCGTCTGCAGTGGAGATCGACATGCGTATCCTGGTGGTTGAAGACGAAGCGAAGACGGCGGATTACCTGCGCAAGGGCCTGAGCGAAGACGGCTATGCGGTGGAGGTCGCCGCCAATGGCCTGGACGGCCTGCACCTGGTGCAGGAAGAAGAGTTCGACCTGATCATCCTCGACGTCATGCTGCCGGGCATCGATGGCTGGCAGCTGCTGCAGGTCATCCGCCGTCAGTTGCAGACCCCGGTGCTGTTCCTCACCGCCCGTGATGCCGTCGAGGACCGCGTGCGCGGCCTGGAGCTGGGCGCCGACGATTACCTGGTCAAGCCCTTCTCCTACGCCGAGTTGCTGGCGCGCGTACGCAGCCTGCTGCGCCGGGGGCCGCCGCGGGAAACCGAGCACTTCGAGGTGGCCGACCTGCAGCTCGACCTGCTCAAGCGCAAGGTCACCCGCAGTGGCGAGCGGCTCAACCTGACCAACAAGGAGTTCGCCCTGCTGCACCTGCTGCTGAGCCGCCAGGGCGAAGTGCTGTCGCGCTCGCTGATCGCCTCGCACGTCTGGCAGATGAACTTCGACAGCGACACCAATGTGGTCGACGTGGCCATCCGCCGCCTGCGCGCCAAGGTCGACGATCCCTACCCGCTCAGACTGATCCACACCGTGCGCGGCATCGGCTACCTGCTGGACCTGCAGCCGTGAGGCTCTGGCCGCGCACCCTGAGCCTGCGCCTGGCACTGATGTTCGCCCTGGTCGGCGTGCTGCTGCTCGGCGCCCTGGGCTTCTTCCTGTACCAGTCGCTGCAGCGCGAAATCGCCTGGCGCGACGACCAGGCCCTGCTCGGCCGCCTGCAGCGCATGCAGGCCCTGCTCGACGACGCAGCCAGCATCGAGGCGCTGCGTAACCGTCCGCAGCTGTACGAGAACATGCTGGGTAACCGCGACAACCTGTTGTGGATAGTCGATGCCCAGGGCCAGCCGCTGATCGAGGTAAACCCGCCGGCCCTGCCCCTGCCGAATCTGCCAGCGGCACCTGAGCCCCGGCTGGCCGATGCGCCAGACAACCCCACCCTGCGCCTGGCCTGGCTCGATGTACCGCGCCCGGGCGGCGCCCTGCGGCTGATCGCCGGCAAGCTGGCCAGCGAGCGCGAGCAGATGCTCGCCGCCTATCGCCTGAAGATCGGCCTGGCGCTGGGCGTCGGTGCACTGCTGGCCTTCGCCCTCGGCGCCCTGGTCAGCCAGCGCGGACTGCGCCCTGTGCGCCAGCTGGCCCGGCAGGCCGCCGGCATCGATACGCAGCACCTGCACCTGCGCCTGCAGGGATTTGCCGAGGTCGGCGAACTGAGCGCCCTGAGCCAGGCGCTGAACCAGATGCTCGACCGTCTGGAACAGGGCTTTGCCCAGCTCTCGCGCTTCTCCGAAGACCTGGCCCACGAGATGCGCACGCCGCTGAGTAATCTGATGGGCCAGACCCAGCAGGCGCTGCGCCACTCCCGCTCGGTCGAGGCTTACCAGAACCTGCTGGTGTCCAATCAGGAGGAATACGAACGCCTGGCGCGGATGATCGACAGCATGCTGTTCCTCGCCCGCACCGAGCAGCCGAAGGCGGCGATCCAGCATGAGGCGGTCGACCTGCGGGCGCTCGGCGAGCAGCTGTGCGACTACTTCGAGGGCATGGCCCAGGAACGCGACATCACCCTGCTCAACCAGGCCGACGGAAACCTGCATGCCGAACCGCAACTGCTGCGCCGCGCCCTGGCCAACCTGCTGGCCAATGCCCTGCGCCACGCCACGCCGCAGAGCTGCGTGACCCTCGGCAGCACCCACACAGCCACGGGCATGACCCTCAGCGTGCACAACCTCGGCGAGCCCATCCCCGCGCAGCACCTGCCGCATCTGTTCGAGCGCTTCTACCGCTGCGATCCCTCGCGCCATGAACCGGGCGACTCCGGCGGCCTGGGCCTGGCGATCGTGCGTTCGATCATGCAAGCGCACGGCGGCCAGGTCAGCGTCAGGAGTGACGCGCACGGCACCCTCTTCCGCCTGCACTTCCCGGCCTGACGGCTGCGCCACTCATGCAAACGGGGCCGCAGCCCCGTTGCCTTCACAGCTGCTGCGGCGCCCGCTCGCACAGCACCTTGAGCGCCTGTACCCACTGCGGATGGTCGTTCAGGCAGGGCACCAGCACCAGGTCCTCGCCGCCCGCCTCGCGGAACTGCTCGCGGCCGCGGTCACCGATTTCCTCAAGCGTCTCGATGCAGTCGGCGACGAAGGCCGGGCACATCACCAGCAGCTTCTTCACCCCGGCCTGGGCCAGCTCGTCCAGACGCGCCTCGGTGTAGGGCTCAATCCACTTGGCGCGACCCAGGCGCGACTGGAAACCCACTGACCACTTGCCGGCCGGCAGCCCGGCACGCTCGGCGAACAGCTCGGCGCTGCGCAAGCACTGGGCGCGGTAGCAGTTGGCGAGCACCTGCGGCGAGGCGTTCTTGCAGCAGTCGGCGCCTTTCAGGCAGTGGCCAGTAGGGTCCAGCTTGTGCAGATGGCGCTCCGGCAGGCCATGGAAGCTCAGCAACAGGTGGTCGAAGTCCTGCTCGAGATAGGGTTTGGCGCTCTCCACCAGAGCGTCGACGTACTCCGGCTGGGCGTAGAACGGTGCCAGCTCGGCGAATTGCAGGGCCAGGCCGCGCTCGCGCACCACGCGCCGCACTTCCTGCAACGCGGTGGTGGTGGTGCTATCGGCGAACTGCGGGTAAAGCGGCGCCAGGGTGACTTTCTTCACGCCACGGGCCGCCAGGCCGACCAAGACCTTCTCGATCGACGGCTCGCCGTAGCGCATGGCCAGCTCCACCGGGCCGTGCGGCCAGTGCGCCGCCATGGCCTGCTGCAGGCGGCGGCTGAGCACCACCAGCGGCGAGCCCTCCTCCCACCAGATCGAGGCGTAGGCGTGCGCCGACTGCGCCGGACGCTTGATCAGGATCAGCGACACCAGCAGCCGGCGCACCGGCCAGGGCAGGTCGATCACGTAGGGGTCCATGAGAAACTGGTTGAGGTAGCGACGCACGTCGGCCACCTCCGTGGAAGCCGGCGAACCCAGGTTGAGCAACAGCAGGGCGTGATCGGTCATGCGGGGTCCTTGAGCAGGTCGGCCAGGGCCGAGTCGATATCGGTGAAACGAAAGTGGTAACCGTCATCCAGCGCACGCTGTGGCAGGGCCTTCTGCCCGCCCAGCAGCAATTCGGAGAGTTCGCCCAGGCCAGCCTTGAGCAGGAAGCCAGGCACGGGGAACAGCGCCGGACGCCGCAACGCCCGGCCCAGGGCCTTGGCAAAGGCCTTGTTGCGTACCGGCTGCGGCGCGCAGGCATTATAAGGACCGCGGGCCCCCTCCTGCCGCAAGAGAAAATCGATCAGGCCGATTTCATCCTCCAAATGAATCCACGGCATCCACTGCCGGCCACTGCCGACAGGCCCACCCAATCCCAGACGAAACGGCAGCAGCAAGCGTTTGAGGAAGCCGCCGTCCGGCGCCAGCACCAGACCGGTGCGCAACAGCACCACAGCGATACCCAAGCCTTCGGCACGCAGGGCAGTCTCTTCCCAGGCTCCGCACAGTTGTGCGGCAAAGTCCTCGCACACCGGCGGATCCGTCTCGCGCAACTCGTGCTCGCCAGCATCGCCGTACCAGCCGACAGCCGAGCCGGAGAGCAATACGCGGGGCCGTTGCTGGCGTTGCTCCAGCCAGCTCAGCAGCTGTTCCGTGAGACCAATCCGACTGTTCCACAGCTCCAGCTTACGCTTGTGCGTCCAGGGACGATCCGCGATAGGAGCACCGGCCAGGTTGATCACAGCATCCAGCGGCTCGTCGCCATAGTCTTCGAGACGACCGATGCCGCGGACCTGAGCACCGCACAACTCACTGACCCGCTCCGGCGTGCGGCTCCACACGCTCAGGCGATGCCCCTGGGACAGCCAATGGCGGCACAAGGCTCGACCAATCAGCCCGGTACCGCCTGTCAGCAAGATATGCATGGCATCCTCCTCGCATGGCACTGACCACTCATCCCGCCCTAGTCTGAATTATGGCGCAGGCACGTGTCCTGGCCCGACAGCGCTAACGTCGCACTGAGTAAAAGGGCTGACCATTGACTCACAATAATTGTACAAATCAAATAACATGTACAATTAATGCCTGGAACGTCGCCTGATGTAAAGGAAACGAGGTAGACCATGACAGCACCCATCGCCATCATCGGCACCGGCCTGGCGGGCCTTTCCGCCGCGCAAGCCCTGCATGCAGCCGGCATGGAAGTCCAACTGTTCGACAAGAGCCGCGGCAGTGGCGGACGAATGGCCAGCAAGCGCAGTGACGCTGGCTCGCTGGATCTGGGCGCCCAGTACTTCACCGCACGCGACCGCCGCTTTGTCGAAGTGGTGCAGCAGTGGCAGGCACGCGGCTGGGTGGCCGAGTGGGACCCGCAGCTCTACCAGCTCAACGAGCATGGCCTGCATCACTCACCTGACGAGCAGCTGCGCTGGGTCGGTACGCCGCGCATGAGCGCCATCAGCCGCGCCCTGCTTGGCGCTCTGCCGGTACATTTCAGTTGCCGCATCACCGAGGTCTTCCGCGGCGAACAGAACTGGCAGTTGCAGGATGCCGAAGGCCAGAGCCACGGCCCCTTCAGCGCCGTGATCGTCGCGACGCCCGCGCCACAGGCCAGTGGCCTGCTCAGCGCCGCCCCCAAGCTCGCAGGCACCGCTGCCAGCGTGATCATGAACCCGACCTGGGCCGTTGCCCTGGCCTTCGACAGCCCGCTGGACACTCCGGTGGAAGCCAGCTTCGTGCGCGGCAGCGCCCTCGACTGGCTGGCGCGCAACCGCAGCAAGCCAGGGCGCGACAGCCACTACGACACCTGGGTGCTGCACGCCTCCAGCGAGTGGAGCCGCCAGCACCTGGACCTGCCCAAGGAAGCCATCATCGAGCAGCTGCACGGCGCCTTTGCCGAACTGATCGGCTGCAGCCTGCCGGCACCGAGCTTCAGCCTGGCGCACCGCTGGCTCTATGCGCGCCCGGCCGGCAATCACGAATGGGGCGCCCTGGCCGATGCCGACCTGGGCCTGTACGCCTGCGGCGACTGGTGCCTGTCCGGTCGGGTCGAGGGTGCCTGGCTGAGTGGCCAGGAAGTAGCTCGGCGCCTGTTGGAGCACCGCCAGTGAACCCACAACGCCTCAACCCCAGCAAGCTGCTGCTGTCGAAATGGACGGCGCGCCAGCCGCGCAACCGCGAGAAGCACTTTCTGGTCACCGAGCTGCATTGCGATGAGGAAGGCACGGTGTTGCAGGTCGAATTGCAGGCCGTCCTCACCCAGCGCACTGAACGCCTCGACTGGCGCGCCCTGCAGGACGACGAGCGTTGGCTGATGGGCTGGAAGTGACGTCTGTGGGACAATGCCCTCCCCGCTCAGCGAACCCTCCAGCATGTCCGAGAAAGCTCATCCGCCGCGCCAGCCCAAAGCCATCGCCAAGGGCCAGTTGCACCCACGCAACCGCCATCAGGGCCAATACGACTTCCCTCGGTTGATCGAGAAAAACCCTGAGCTGGGGCGCTTCGTTATCACCAATCCATACGGCAAGCCGAGCATCGACTTCGCCGATCCCGAGGCGGTACGGGTACTCAATCGCGCCCTACTCCGCCAGCTGTACGGCATTCGCTACTGGGAAATACCGGCTGGCTATCTGTGCCCACCGATTCCCGGGCGCGCCGATTACGTGCATGGCCTGGCCGATCTGCTGGCCAGCGACCAGCACGGCAGGATCCCGCAGGGCCAGCACATCCGCGCCCTGGACATCGGCACCGGCGCCAGCTGCATCTATCCGCTGCTAGGCCATGGCGACTATGGCTGGCGTTTCCTCGGCTCGGATATCGACTCGCCAGCCCTGGAATCGGCCGGCGAAATCGTCCGCCGCAATGACCTGGCTGAGGCCATCGAACTGCGCCAACAGCACCAGCGCGGACAGATCTTCAAGGACCTGCTGCAGCCGGGTGAGCGCTTCGAGCTGACCCTGTGCAATCCCCCCTTCCACGCCAGCGCCGAGGAGGCCGCCAGCGGCAGCCGACGCAAATGGAAGAACCTCGGCAAGCTCGACCCGCAACGCCAGCTGCCCGCGCTTAACTTCGGCGGGCAGAGTGCCGAGCTGTGGTGCACCGGCGGCGAGGCCAGTTTTCTCAAGCGCATGATCACGGAAAGTGCGCAGGTCGCCGACCAGGTGCTGTGGTTCAGCAGCCTGGTATCCAAGGTGAGCAATGTGGCCCACGCCGAAAAGCTGCTGAAGAAAGCCGACGCGCTGGAAATCCGCTGCATCGACATGGCCCAGGGCAACAAACAGAGCCGCTTCGTCGCCTGGACCTTCCACAGCCCGGAGCAACGCAGTGCCTGGCTGCAGAGCCGGGCACAAGACTGAGCTATGCCCTTCACCCTGCAAACGCCCTGCGATTACCACGAGGAAATACGCAAGAGCCGCTTCCTCGCGCTCGCCGCCCCCGTCGAATCGGCGGAGCAGGCACTGGCCTTTATCGAGCAGCACAGTGACCACAGCGCCTCGCATAACTGCTGGGCCTTCAAGTGCGGCAGCCAGTACCGTTTCAATGACGACGGCGAACCCGGCGGCACCGCCGGGCGGCCGATACTCGCCGCCATCGAGGGCCAGGATTGCGACCGGGTGGTAGTACTGGTCATCCGCTGGTACGGCGGCATCCAGCTCGGCACCGGAGGCCTGGCCCGCGCCTACGGCGGCAGCGCCGCCAAGTGCCTGCAGGGCGGCGCGCGGGTCGAGCTGATCGAGCGCATCCAGGCCCGCTGCCATGTGCCCTTCGCCGAACTGGCACGAGTGAAGGCGCGGCTGGGCGACTGGCAGGCGGTGGTGCAGCAGGAATGCTTCGATGAAACGGGGGCCGACCTGGTACTAACTCTGCCGAGCCACGCCCTCGACCAGGCTCGCCAGCAACTGACCGATCTCAGCCGCGGGCAAATCCAGTTGAGGACTCAGCCCGACTGATCGACGCCCCGACAGCTCACATCGGCCACTCCTTGACCACCATATGCGTCTTCACACGCTGCATGCCGGGGTAGTTCTCGATCTCGCCGCGAATCTCGGCCAGGCGCGCCATGCTGGTCGTCTCCACCTGCACCAGCATGTCGGTCTCACCGCTGATGCCACAGCACTGGCGGATTTCGGGAAAGGCACGCATCCGCTCGACGTAGTCCTGGCAGCGGCTGTCCTTGTAGAAGAGCTCAAGAAAAGCCTTGATGGTCGACTGCCCTGGATCGGCCACGCTGGCGTGATAGCCCTGGATCACCCCGCTCTCTTCCAGTTGACGGATACGCTCGGCCACCGCCGAACGCGACAGGCTGACCTCGCGGGAAATCTGGCTGACAGAGGTGCGCGCATCGGCACGCAACAGGGCGAGGATCTGGCGATCGAACTTGTCCACGGTGACTCTCGGCAGTTTGGCGGCGAAATCCGCCATTTCGCCGGTAATCGGCGGCAACCTGCCGCGCAGGGCAGGCATAACATGGCGGGATCGAAAGGAAGGAACGAGCATACCTCATGAGCCGCCTGAACAAGGAACTGGGCCTGGTGCAAGGCATTGCCCTGCTCAGCACCTCGCTGCTGGGCACCGGCATCTTCGTCGTGCCGGCACTGGCCGCCACCGCTGCCGGCAGCGCTTCGCTCTGGGCCTGGCTGATCCTGATTGCCCTGGTGCTGCCAGTGGCCTTTACCTTCGCCCAACTGGGTAGGCGTTTTCCCCATGCCGGTGGCGCTCCGCACCTGATCGGCCGCGCCTTCGGCGCACGCATGGAGCGGCTGATCGCCTTGCTGTTCCTCGCCGTGCTGCCGGTAGGCCTGCCCGCCGCGCTGAATATCGCCACCGGCTTCTGGCAGGCCGTACTGCCCATCGGCAAGTTCGAAGCCCTGCTGATCCAGTTGCTCACCCTCGGCGCCATGCTCCTGCTCGGCCAGCGCCCGGCCCGCGCCAGCGGCCTGGTGCAGGGCCTGATCGCCCTGGCCATTCTCGGCACCGTGGCGTTGATTTGGTGGGTGGGTGACCTGCCCCACGCCAGCCAGCCACTGCTGCCAGTGCTCGACAGCCAGGCCTGGCCGCTGATTCCGGCCGCCCTTGGTGTGATGTTCTGGTGCTTCGTCGGCATCGAGGCCTTCACCCATCTGGGCGAAGAGTTCAAAAATCCGCAGCGCGACTTTCCCCTGGCCCTGCTGCTCGGCGTGCTGCTGGCCGGCCTGGTGTACTGGGCCTTCTCGGTCGCCGTGCTGAGCTACGGCGTCTACGGCGACCAGCACAGCGACGCGGCCTCGCTGCCACGGTTGATGCACTTGCTGCTCGGCGATCAGGCACGCTGGCTGGTGGCGCTGATCGGCTACCTGGCCTGCTTCGCCTCGATGAACGTCTATCTGCAGGGTTTTGCCCGGCTGATCTGGAGCCTGGCCGACGAGGGCAAGCTGCCGGCACCACTGGCCGAGCGCAACCATCACGGCGTTCCGGCGAGAGCACTGCTGCTGGTGGTGACGACCTGCGCTCTGTGTGCGGCGTTGGCAAGCTGGCTGCAGCTGTCGGTGGATGACCTGATCCGCTACGCCAACGGCAACTTCATCCTGGTCTACCTGCTCAGCATGGCTGCCGGCGTCGCCCTGCTCCAGGGCATCTGGCGCTGGGTCGCCGGCTTCAGCACCCTGCTCTGCCTGCTGGTACTGGCCGCGCTGGGTACCGATGCGCTGTATGCACTGGGGCTGCTGGCCGTGTTTGCCTGCCTCGGCATCGGTCGCCGACAGCTCGGCCGACACATAGGAGCTCAACGCACCTGACCGCTATTACTTGGTTGCCAGTTTGCCCTGAGCGATCAGAAGCCGGCGCTTTTTGCGGCACGTTGGCTTGCGCTTGGCCAACTCATAGATACGAGCAAAACACTCGCGGTCGATATCACCGTAGGACTGCAGGGCTGTACTGACCAGTTCGTCATAACGAGCTTCAGTGATGTACTCCCGTACAAAGCGGAAATAGAAAAAGCCGAACTGAAAGCCCAGTGTCTCCGCATAACGCGAAGCAGCTCCAATATGGCAATTTTCCAGATCGACAACACGCAGTTGGTCGGGGTTGGCCGGGTCGACCATGATATTGGCCAGCCACAGGTCGAGATGGAAGATTTCCCGATCATGCAGATGCTTGAACAGGGAAAAGCAGCGCTGCAGGAATGATTCGATATCGATACCTGGTCGTTGTATCCACTCCATGCCGTTGACATGGTCTTCGAGCATTTCACTGACCAGGAAAAACTCTCGCACCAGGCGGCGTCCGCGCCGCTGATAACCGAAGCCAGCCACTTGGGGAACTGGCGCGCCACGGCGAAAAGCCTCAACGGAATTGCGCAACTCTTCGACTAGCCAGGTATAGCCACCCTCGGAACGTTGCAACCCAAAGGTAGCGCGCATGCGTGAAGGGAAGGTATCGATCTTCTCGGTTTTGACGAAGAATCGAGAGTGGGTGGTGTCCAGGCAACGCGTCAGACTGCCGCGCAGCGGCTCATGACCACGTCGCCCCAGCAACTCGGAGATAGGGGACAGCACTTCTGCATAATCATGATCTCGCACATGCAGGGTCAAATCCTGCAGACGAGTTTCATGCTTGAACATCCTTTTATATGTGCCTAGATAGCGCATAGCTGCTCCTTGCTTTTCAGGCCGGCAAGGTAGCCATGAGCCATCACCGAATCAACCCGTTTTTTCACGAAATTTTCATATTTGTATCTTTCTCGCGACACAAACATCCAAAGTCACTCCAGCTATGCTGTCGCCCAAGCCTCACCTAAGGACAGCCCATGCGCCGCATTCTCCGCGACCTGAAAATCCTCATCCTCGCCAACCTGTGGCTGGTGCCGGTGATCGCCGGCCTGGTCGGCGCCCTGTTCTACTTCGTTGCCCCGCCACCGCCCATGCATGCGCGCATGGCCACCGGCGCCTTGGGCGGCGGCTACCACAGTTTCGCCGAGCGCCTGCGCGACGAACTGGCCCAACAGGGTTTCGAGTTGGAGCTGGTGCAAAGCCGGGGTTCGCAGGACAACCTGGCCAAGCTGGATAGCGGCGAAGTGCAACTGGCGCTGGTACAGAGCGGCCAGGAATTGAGCCTGAGCGACACGCAGCGCGAGAAGATTTCAGGGCTGGGGGTGATGTATCGCGAGCCGCTGTGGCTGTTCCTTGGCGAGAAGGTACGGTTCGAGCGTCTGGCCGACCTGCTCAAGCTGCGCCTGGCCATCGGCTCGGAAGGCAGTGGCACGCAGGCCATCACCGCGGCGCTATTGCAGGCCAACCGCATTGCACCGGACAGTTATCCACCACAGTGGCAAGCCATCGGCGGCACGCCTGCAGCCGAGGCGCTGATTGACGGCAGGCTGGATGCTGCCTTCTTCGTCGGCCCGGCGGAAAATCCGCTAATCCAGCGCCTGGCTGGCGAACCCAAGGTTCACCTGGTCGGTCTGCGCCGTATTGATGCCTACCTGGCGCGCCTGCCCTACCTGAGCCGGGTGGAGGTTGGCGAGGGCATGCTGGACCTGGGCCACAACGTGCCAGACCGGGACATCGCCACCCTCGGCCCGGTGGCGACACTGGTTGCCGGTGAAGGCTTCCATCCCTCGCTCACCCCGCTGATTCTCGAAGCAGCCCGAACGGTACTGAAGAACGGCAGCCTGCTGGACCCGGCCGGCAGCTACCCGACCAGACCACCGCTCTCGCTGCCGATCCTCGACGAAGCCGAGTACTACTACGCCAAGGGCCTGCCGATACTGCAGCGCTACCTGCCGTTCCGCATCGCCTCGCTGGCCGACCGCTATATCATCCTCGCCATTCCGCTGGTGATTCTGCTGTTCCCGCTGTTTAAGGCCATCGGCCCGATCTACCAATGGCGCATTCGCGCGCGCATCTACCGCTGGTACAAGCACCTGCGCGAAATCGACCAGCAGCTGTACAGCGGCAAGCTGGAAGGCGACATCAGTGCCGAGATCGAGCGCCTGGAGAAGCTCGAAGACGAGCTGGCCAGGGTCGAGGTGCCGCTGTCCTACTCCAACGAACTGTATGAGCTGCACATGCACCTGCGCTATATGATCGAGCGCCTGCATGCGGTCCAGCAGCGCCGCAGCATCAGCACATGAAAAAGCCTCGCTCAGGCCGACTCAGGTAAACTCTGCGCCCTGCGTCCGAACACCAGCGAGAGCCATCCATGCCGATCCGTCATTGCATCGTCCACCTGATCGACAAGAAGCCCGATGGCAGCCCCGCCGTGCTGCATGCCCGAGAGTCCGAACTGAGTACCTCGCAGGCCATGGAAAACCTGCTGGCCGACCTCAACGAGAGCTACAACGCCAAACAGGGCAAGGCCTGGGGCCTGTTCCACGAGGAATCCGGCGCCTATCCGTTCAGCGGCTGGCTGAAGGCCTACCTGGAGGGCGAGCAGGACTTCACCGCCTTCAGCCGCCAGGCCGTGGAACAGCTGCAGAAGCTGATGGAGGAGTCCAACCTGTCCACCGGCGGCCACGTCTTGTTCGCCCACTACCAGCAAGGCATGACCGACTACCTGGCCATCGCTCTGCTCCACCACAACGAAGGTGTGGCAGTGACCGACGCGCTGGATGTAGCACCGGCCAAGCATCTGGACCTGGGTCAGTTGCACCTGGCCGCGCGCATCAACATCAGCGAGTGGCAAAACAACAAGCAGTCCAAGCAGTACATCTCCTTTATCAAGGGCAAGAACGGCAAGAAGGTCTCGGACTACTTCCGCGACTTCATTGGCTGCCAGGAGGGTGTGGATGCGCCGAGCGAAACCCGCACCCTGCTCAAGGCTTTCAGCGACTTCGTCGAGAGCGAAGATCTGCCCGAGGAGCAGGCGCGGGCCAAGACCGACACACTGGTCGACTATGCGACTAGCCAGGCCAAGCTCGGTGAGCCTATTACCCTGGACGAACTGTCCGGGCTGATCGACGAGGAGCGCCCGCGCGCCTTCTACGAGCACATCCGCAACAAGGACTACGGCATGGCCCCGGAATTTCCGGCGGACAAGCGCACCCTCAACCAGTTCCGCCGCTTCACCGGGCGCGCCGAGGGCCTGTCGATCAGCTTCGAGTCACACCTGCTGGGCTCGGCCATCGAGTACGACGAGGCGCGCGACATGCTGATCATTCGCCAGTTGCCGACCCAGCTCAAAGACCAGCTCAAGCGCCGCAAGGACTGACCTGCGTGCGCCTGGCCGATGCCATCCTCGACGCCTGCCGCTGCAACGTGCAGGCACCGCTGGCAGCTGATCCAGCGCAGGATTTCGGCCTGGACAAGGCTCAGGCCCAGCAGGCGATGGCCGAGCTGCGGCCCTGGCTCAATGAACGCCAGCGCATGCTCTGGGCCAATCGCAAAGAGGCTCTGCTCCTGCTCTTGCAGGGGCCGGACTGCTCCGGCAAGGACAGCCTGATCCGCCGGGTGGTCAGCGCCTTCGACCCACAGGGTGTCGCCCTGCATGCCTTTCAGGCCCCCGATGCCTGTGCCCGGCGCCATCACTTTCTCTGGCGTTACAGCCGCGTGTTACCGGCACCCGGTCTGCTTGGCGTGTTCAACCGCAGCCACTATGAAGGCCTGATCAGCGACCCGCTGGATGGTCTGTGCAGCGCAGAGGAGCTACCAGCACGCACCGCCGCGCTGCTGGCCTTCGAAGCCCAATGGCCGGCACAGCACCTTCACCCCTTGAAGTGCTACCTGCATATTTCCCGAGCGAAACAGCAGCAGCGTCTGCTGAGCCGCCTGGAGCGTCCGGAGAAACGCTGGAAGCTGCAGGCCAGCGACCTGCAGGCACACCGTGAATTCGACCTGCGCCAGTCACGCTGGAGCGCAGTACTGGCCGCCACTCACACACCGCAGGCGCCCTGGTACGTCATCCCCGCAGAACATCGCTGGTTACGCGACTGGCTGGTGGCAAGCCTGCTGGCTCGCACCCTGGAGCGCCTGGAATTGAACTGGCCAGAGGTCGTGCCGCCCTTCTCCAGGGCAGACCTGCAAGACTGACCGCGCAAACGAAAACGCCCGGCTCAGCCGGGCGTTTTCATGTCTGCAACATTCACAGGGCCGTGATGCAGAATCCCAGGCGCGGGAAGTGCACATGCACCACGCCGGCCCGCTCATCCTCACGACGCAGGATCAGTTCCTCCGCGCCGGCGAACAGCAGCTCGCCCTCGACAGGATCAACGCCATAGTCGGTCGCGGCGATCTTCACCCGCTGGCCGGGCTGGAAGCCGTTGGGCTCTTCGAACTGCTCGCTCGGCAGCGCCGCCGGCATGGCCGCACGGGCAATCTCAATGGCCTCGCTGGCGCTCAACTCGCTGACGGCACCATGACCGAAGCCCAGCACACGGCCCAGCCAGGCACTGACGCTGGGATAGGCATCGACCAGCGGCGCAGTGACCGGCGTCCCCTTGAGGAACCACAGGCAGTGCGCCAGGGAGAAATCCGCCACCGAAGGCTCACCGAACAGAAAGTCGCCTTCCTCACGCGCCAGCTGCTGCTCGACCCGGGCCATGATGCTCGGCCAGTTGTGCTTGGCCACTTCGGCCGGAATACGCGTCGCGGTGCCACCGCTGAACAATCCGGCGCGGTCGGCAACAAAGGCCTTGACCGCCTCCGGGGGCAGCTTGGCGAAACGCAGTGCCACCGACTCCGGCTGGAACACCAGGCTCACGGCATGCTGGAACACCACCGAGTCGACCCACTGGGCGAAGCTGGCGACGACAAACTCCTGACCTTCCGGAAACAAGGCCGGCACAGCCTTCTCGGCCTCCAGGCGACGGGCAATCAGGGCGGTGTCGCAATAGATATCGGCACCGATCTGCAACACCGGCGTCTTGCGATAGCCACCGGTGAGCGCGGTCAGATCCGGCTTGGGCATGACCGGCGGAATCATCACCGAGCGCCAGGACAGCTGCTTGAAGCCCAGCAGCAGACGGGCCTTCTCGGCGAAGGGTGAGGTCGGGTAGTGGTGCAGGATCAACTCGTGCATAACAAACTCCGCAGCGGTGGCAGTGGAAGGGCAGCTTACCCTTGGGCAGGGCAGCAGCCTACCCGCTCAGACTGATAGTGGGCTATCAGTTTCTACCATGGTCGCCGCCGCTACCAGGCGCTCCTTGGCCCCCTTCGGCAGCGCCTTGATCGCCCGCTCGCGGCGCAGCGCCGCGCTCTTGTCGTCGCAGGCTTCCACGTACACCAGCGCCTGGGCCGGGCTGGAATGAAAGAAGCGCGCGCCCTTGCCACTGCGGTGCTGTTCGAAGCGCCGCGCCGGGTCATCGCTGATCCCGCAGTACAGCGCGCCATTCTCGGCGCGTACCAGGTAGACGAACCAGGGTTTGGCGGTAGGGGTAGCGGTCATGGCTCGGCTGCAGGAAGACGGGCCGCCGAGCTTACGCCAGTCAGCGTCCCGCCTGCCAGGCGCGCAGCCCGGCCATGGCCTGCTTGCTGATGGCGTTCTGCACCGGCGCCAACCAGCCGAGCAGCAGACCTTTGGCGCCTAGCGCCTGGCGCGACCAGCGCCACAGGTCGAAATGGTCATGGTGCTCGATGATCTGGCCATCCGCGAAGCGGAATCTGGCCTCGATACGGTTCTCCACCATGCGCCCGGTCTGGCTGAACAGATAGGTCGCCACCCAGCGGGCACGCCCCTGCCGGTCGTCCGCCTCCAACACTTCGTAGCTCAATGAAAACTGCTTGGCGCGGGCACAGAGCATGCGCCACATATCACCGGCATCACGCCCCTTGAGGCCGCGGAACACCGGATCGGAAAACGCCACATCTGCGGCATAGCAGGCGGCCATGGCCTCGGCATCCTGGCGCTGGAAAGCCTGGTAGAAGCGGTCGATCAGTTCGGCATTGGCATGGGTCATGGGAGCCTCCTTAGCAGTGGCGTGAGTATCGTCGGTGTTGGCTCACAGCTCGATTGGCGACAATGACTACTTTGTGTCAATAATCGCCAAAGCCTTTCCGAGCGTCAGCCCATGCAAGTCGCCCTCTATGTTTGCCCGCAAACCGTGCTCTCCAGCCTGAGCATGGCACTGGATGCCCTGCAACTGGCCAACCAACTTGCCGGCCAGACGCTGTTCGAGGCGCAGCGCGTCAGCGCCGATGGGCAGGCCGTGGAGCTGGGCATTGCCGAGCTGCGTGTACAGGGAGATCTGAGCCTGGCCGACTCGGCCGACCTGCTGCTGATTCCGGCCACCGGCAGCGCCCTTCAGCAAACGCTCGACAACAACAGGAGCCTACTCGACTGGCTGCGCGACCGCCCATCCGAGCAGGCGCTGGCCAGCCTGTGCAGCAGCGCCTGCCTGCTGGCCGCCTCGGGCCAGCTCGACGAGCGTCGGGCCACTACGCACTGGCGCCTGGCCGACAGCTTCCGTCAACGCTTCCCCAGCGTGCGCCTGCAGATCGATCAGCTGTTCACCGAGGACAACAACCGCTTCTGCTCGGGCGGCGCCCAGGCCGGCCTCGACCTGTGCCTGCACCTGATCGCCCGCTACGCCGGTGACTGGCTGGCACAGCAGGTGGCAGCCACGCTGGTGATCGAACGCGAGCGCGGCAAGCAGTCCCGTTTCACCCCGCTGCTGCCAAGCCAGGGCCTGGACGATCCGCAGATGGCTTCTCTGCTGCGCTGGATGCGCCAGCATCATGCCGAAGCCATCGACCTGCCCAGCCTGGCCGAGCGCGCCCACTGCTCACCCCGCACCCTGCTGCGACGCTTCCGCACGGCGACCGGCCTGACGCCCAACGACTACCTGCAGCGCCTGCGCATCAGCGCCGCCCAGCATGCGCTGCGCAACCCGGCCTGCTCGCTGGAACAGGTGGCCGAGCAGGTGGGCTATGCCGACCGGGCCAGCTTCGCCAAACGCTTCAAGCAGCTCTGCGGCGAGACGCCAGGGGCTTTTCGCAAGCGCTTGAAACAGCACAACTGATCACCGTCAGCACATAAGTGTCCGTGGGAGCGGCTTCCGCCGCGATGAGGCACACAAAAGCATCGCGGCTAAAGCCGCTCCCACAAAAACGCTCAACACCCGCAGGCCTCCCCCGGAAAAGAAAAAGGAGCCCACAGGCTCCCTTTTCGTTATGCCATACAACTCAGTGCAGGATCTGCCCGAGGAACAGCTTGGTCCGCTCGTTCTGCGGACTGTCGAAGAACGCATTGGGCTCGTTCTGTTCGACGACCTCGCCACGGTCCATGAAGATCACCCGGTTCGCCACGGTACGGGCGAAGCCCATCTCGTGGGTCACGCAGAGCATGGTCATGCCGTCTTCGGCCAGGCCGATCATGGTATCCAGCACTTCCTTGACCATTTCCGGGTCGAGGGCCGAGGTCGGCTCGTCGAACAGCATGATCTTCGGCTTCATGCACAGCGCACGGGCAATCGCCACGCGCTGCTGCTGACCGCCGGAGAGCTGACCCGGGTACTTGTGCGCCTGCTCAGGAATACGCACGCGTTCGAGGAAGTGCATGGCGATTTCCTCGGCCTTGCGCTTGGGCATCTTGCGCACCCACATCGGCGCCAGGGTGCAGTTCTGCAACACGGTCAGGTGCGGGAACAGGTTGAAGTGCTGGAACACCATGCCCACTTCGCTGCGCACCGCCTCGATGTGCTTGAGGTCGTGGGTCAGCTCGGTGCCATCGACCACGATGCGCCCCTGCTGGTGCTCTTCCAGGCGGTTGATGCAACGGATGGTGGTGGACTTGCCCGACCCGGACGGGCCGCACAACACGATGCGCTCGCCCTGCTGCACATTGAGGTTGATGTCCTTGAGCACATGGAACTGGCCGTACCACTTGTTCACGCCTTGCAGCTGAATGATCGGCTCAGCGCTGGCCTGCTTGCTTGCTTCAGTCATGAGTCACTCCTAACGCTTGTGGCCGGTGTCCAGCTTGCGCTCCAGGCGCATGGAATAGCGGGACATGCCGAAACAGAAGATCCAGAACACCAGGGAGGCAAACACGTAACCCTCGGTGGCCATACCCAGCCAGGCCGGATCGGTGGTGGCTTGCTTGATGCTGTTGAGCAGGTCGAACAGACCGATGATGATCACCAGACTGGTGTCCTTGAACAGGGCAATGAAGGTGTTGACGATGCCCGGAATCACCAGCTTGAGCGCCTGCGGCAGGATCACCAGGCCCATCATCCGCCAGTACCCCAGGCCCATGGCCGCCGCGGCTTCGTACTGCCCTTTCGGGATCGCCTGCAGGCCGCCGCGCACCACCTCGGCAATGTAGGCGGACTGGAACAGGATCACCCCGATCAGCGCACGCAGCAGCTTGTCGAAGTGCATGCCCTCGGGCAGGAACAACGGCAGCATCACCGAAGACATGAACAGCACGGTGATCAGCGGCACACCACGCCAGAACTCGATGAAGGTCACGCAGATCACGCGGATCGCCGGCATCTCGGAGCGTCGCCCAAGCGCCAGCAGGATGCCCAGTGGCAGCGCCCCGGCGATACCGACGGCGGCAATCACCAGGGTCAGCATCAGACCACCCCAGCGGCTGGTCGGTACGGTCTCCAGGCCCATGCCGCCGTGCAGCAGCCAGAAGGCCAGCAGCGGATAGACGATCAGGAAGCCGATGCCGTAAACGGCCTTGCGGGGCATCATCGGCACGAACAGCGGGGCCGCACCGATCACCGCCAGCCATACGGTCAGGTCGACCCGCCAGCGCAGTTCATGGGGATAGAAGCCGTACATGAACTGGTCGAAGCGTTCCTTGATGAACACCCAGCAGGCGCCATCGCTGGTGCAATCCGCACGGGTCGTCCCCGTCCAGTCAGCCTGGAAGATGGCCCACTGCAGCAGCGGCGGCACGATGACCCAGACCAGGTAGGCGGCAAACAGGGTCAGCAGGGTGTTGAACCAGTTGGAGAACAGGTTGGCCCGCAGCCAGCCGAGCACACCCACGCTCATGGCGGGTGGCGGCAGATCGGGACGGAATTGATGAACTTGCATGCGCCTCTCCTTACCGCTCGACCAGCGCAATGCGCTTGTTGTACCAGTTCATCAGGATCGAGATGCTGATGCTGATGGCCAGATACACGCTCATGGTGATAGCGATGGTTTCGATGGCCTGGCCGGTCTGGTTCAGGGTGGTACCGGCGAACAGCGAGACCATGTCCGGATAGCCGATGCCGGCGGCCAGCGAGGAGTTCTTCGCCAGATTCAGGTACTGACTGGTCAGCGGCGGGATGATCACCCGCAGGGCCTGCGGAATGATCACCAGGCGCAGGGTCTTGCCGGCCGGCAGGCCCAGCGAGCGCGCCGCCTCGGTCTGCCCATGGCTGACCGCCTGAATACCGGAACGCACGTTCTCGGCGATGAAGGCCGCGGTGTAGATGGTCAGCGCCAGGGTCAGCGCCATCAGCTCGGGGATCATTACCCAGCCGCCACGGTAGTTGAAGCCCTTGAGTTCCGGCACTTCCCAGCTAAACGGCTGACCGAAGACCAGGATCGCCAGAGCAGGCAGCGCCACAATCAGCACCAGGCTGGTAATCAGTGTGGGGAAGCTCTGCCCGGTTGCCTCGAAACGCTGACGGGCCCAACGCGCCAGGTAGAAGATGGCGGCCAACGCCACCACCACGGCGATCAGGAAGGGCCAGAAGCCCTCGGCCAGGGTCGGCGAAGGCATGTTCAGGCCGCGGTTGCTGAGGAAGAACATGTCGCCCAGGCTCAGGCTCTGCCGCGGACCAGGCAGCGGCAGGAACACAGCGAAGTACCAGAAGAAGATCTGCAGCAGCGGCGGAATGTTACGGAAAGTCTCGATGTAGACAGTGGCCAGCTTGCTGACCAGCCAGTTGGGCGACAGCCGCGCCACACCAAGAATGAAGCCGAGTATGGTCGCCAGGACGATGCCGATGAACGAGACCAGCAGGGTGTTGAGCAGACCGATGACGAAGACGCGCCCATAGCTGTCGCTCTCGGTGTAGTCGATCAGGTGCTGGGAGATGCCGAAACCGGCGCTGTTATCGAGAAAGCCGAAGCCCGACAGGATGCCGCGCTGGGCCAGGTTGTGCTGAGTGTTGTGGAACAGATACCAGCCGAGCGCCACGACGGCGATGACGGCGATGATCTGGAAAAACCAGGCACGCACCTGCGGGTCGGTCCAGACCGAACCCCGTGGGCGCGATGTATTCGCGGGAGTTTGCATAATGCCCCTCATGCAAGCCCCGCGTCCCTTATCGGCGACGCGGGGTTGATGGAATCAGGAACGCCACCACCCGGCCAAGCGGGCGGTGGTCGGTAGGTCAGCGCACCGGCGGTGCGTACTGCAGACCACCCTTGTTCCAAAGAGCGTTGAGGCCACGCTCGATCTTCAGCTCGCTGCCGGCACCGACGTTGCGATCGAAGATTTCACCGTAGTTGCCGACTTGCTTGATGATCTTCACCGCCCAGTCCTTCGGCAGCTTCAGGTCCTTGCCGTAGTCGCCTTCGGCACCCAGCAGACGGGCAATGTCCGGGTTCTTGGTGGACTTGGCCATTTCTTCCACGTTGGCGGACGTCACGCCCAGTTCCTCGGCGTTGAGCTGGGCGTACAGGCTCCAGCGCACGATGTCGAACCACTCCTCGTCACCCTGGCGCACGGCCGGGCCGAGCGGCTCCTTGGAGATCACTTCCGGCAGAACGACGTAGTCGTCCGGCGCGGCCAGCTTGATGCGCTGGGCGTACAGCTGCGACTGGTCGGAGGTCAGCACGTCGCAACGGCCGGACTCCAGGGACTTGGCGCTCTCGTCGGAGGTGTCGTAAGTGATGGGGGTGTACTTCAGGCCATTGGCACGGAAGTAGTCGGCGAGGTTCAGCTCGGTGGTGGTACCGGCCTGGATGCACACGGTGGCACCGTCCAGTTCCTTGGCGCTGGAAACGCCGAGCTTCTTGTTCACCAGGAAGCCCTGACCGTCGTAATAGGTCACGCCGGTGAAGTTCAGGCCCATGGCCGCATCGCGCGAGCTGGTCCAGGTGGTGTTGCGCGACAGCATGTCGACTTCGCCGGACTGCAGCGCGGTGAAGCGCTCCTTGGCGGTCAGCGGGCTGTATTTGACCTTGGAGGCATCGCCGAATACGGCGGCAGCCACGGCGCGGCACACATCCACGTCGATGCCCATGTAGTTACCCTTGGCGTCGGCGTAGGAGAAACCTGGCAAACCATCACTGATACCGCACTGCACGAAGCCTTTCTTCTGCACCGCATCCAGGGTCGCACCGGCTTGCGCGAAACCGCTCACGCCCAGCACTGCGGCCGTGGTCAATACCGCCAGGGTGGATTTCACCATCTTCATCAAAACCTCCAAGTGTTCTTGTTTGGTCGAGTCTCGGTTCTGCCGCCGTACCCTTGTGGGGCACGTTCGATCCCGCCACCATGACGGGGTCGACCGGGGAGTGAACCTGAAGTGAGTCTAGATGCCGATCGACCGACCGGCGAACGTCCCACTCCGCACCGTAGGTCTTACGGCTTTGAGACCCAGCAGATGTCCGGCTTTCCGCTCCAGGCGGCCCCCGCCGGACAGCATAGCTACAGCAAGGCCCGTACCAGCTTTCAACCTCAGCCCCTTTAGCCGCAGGTCAATAGGCAAACTTCCATCAGCGCGACATCTTCTTAAGATATCCAGCGAACCCTGTGAGTCCTGGTCAACCACCAGCAACAGCACCGCACCACAATGGAGCACTCATGCAACCACCTCTGATACTTGAGCCCTCTCTCAGTGCCGACGCCTGCGTCATCTGGTTACACGGCCTGGGGGCCGACCGTTACGACTTCCAGCCGGTGGCGCAAATGCTCCAGCAGCAGCTGCCCAGTACGCGTTTCGTATTGCCTCAGGCACCGAGCCGTCCGGTGACGATCAACGGTGGCTGGGCCATGCCGAGCTGGTACGACATCCTCGCCATGAGCCCGGCCCGCGCCATCGACCAGGCGCAGCTCGAAAGCTCGGCACAGACCGTGATGGACCTGATTGAGCAGCAGCGTGACAGTGGTATCGATCCGGCCCGCATCATCCTCGCGGGCTTCTCCCAGGGCGGAGCCGTAGTGTTTCACACCGCCTTTCTGCGCTGGCAGGGTCCGCTGGGCGGTGTGCTGGCACTGTCCACCTATGCCCCGACCTTTGATGATGCGTTGCAAGTCGACACAACCCGCCGCCACTTGCCTGTCCTCTGCCTGCACGGCAGCCAGGATGAAGTGGTACCGCTGTTCATGGGCCGCGCGGCCCACGATTGCTTGGCCGAACGTGGCGTGAGCGTGGGCTGGCGTGAATACCCCATGGGGCATGAGGTAGTGCTGGACGAGATCCAGGACATCGGCAACTGGCTGGCCCAGCGCCTTGACCGTCAAACAACCGACTGAACGGGCAGGACAGCGCTAAATAGCACGTTCGCCGCCAAGAAGGCGGCAGACGGTTCTGTCCGAGCCGTCAGATCTGACCACTGGTCGGTCGAGGCCAGCTCGAGGATTGCCTACTCAAATAGCCAGGAATAAGGTCGCGTGAGGTGTTCGCCCCACAACAGGGAGTGTTCTGCGATGCCCTCCACAACTTGTCCGTTCCTCCCATGAAGAACGCACAGACGCCCCGGGATCTGCAGCAGATCCGCCACCTGCGACTGTTCCAGAACGTCGCCGCCAACAGCATCGAGCAGTTGCTGCAGGAGTTTCGCGGCTGCGAGCTGGAACCTGGCGAAATCCTGCTTTCCCCTTTCAACCGCAACCAGCATCTTTATCTGTTGCTGGAGGGCGAGCTTAAGGTCTACCTCGGGTCGCTCGACAACCAGCCGGTCAGTACACTGCTGCCCGGCGACTGTGCAGGTGAAATCAGCTTCATCGACAACGAGCGCCCCTCTGCCTATGTGGTCGCCACCCAGCCTACCCAGGTGCTGCGCCTGCACCGCGAATCCCTGGTCAAACTCTTCCAGCAGTCGCCCGAGATGATGCAGAACCTGCTGGAGCTGCTCTGCGACCGCGTGCGCCAGGGCAACCGGATTATTCTCGACAGCGAGCAGAACGCCAATGTCGACACCCTCACCGGCTGCTTCAACCGGCGCTGGCTGGAACATGTCTACGAGCGAGAAAGCACCCGCTGCGCCTATAACCAGCAGCCACTGAGCATGCTCATGCTGGATGTCGACCACTTCAAGGCCTACAACGACCATCACGGCCACCTGGCCGGCGACTATGCCCTGTGCCTGGTTGCACACACCCTGCGCAAGCAGCTGCGTCCCAAGGACAGCCTGGTACGTTTTGGCGGCGAAGAGTTCGTCATCCTTCTACCCGAGATCGATGCAGAAGAGTCCCGCCCCATCGGCGAACGCTTGCGCAGCAGCCTGGAAGAGATCACTACGTTCTACTCACCGGTAGGTATCCTGCCTGGCGTCACGGTCTCCATCGGCTTGGCCCAGATGCAGGCCAAGGACAGCCTCGAAGGCCTGATCTCCAGGGCCGACGCCGCGTTGTACAAGGCCAAGCAGCAGGGCCGCAACCGTCTGGTTGGCTGAAGCGGCATATCGCCATTCCCAGCCGCTGCTTGATAGAGTCGGGCCTATAACAACAATGAATGGACGCCCCACATGCGCAAGCTGCTGCTCGCCTCCCTTGCACTGCTCGGCCTCGCCGCCACCCTCTTCTTCAGCCTGCCCACAGTATTGGACTGGCAACTGAACAGCGTTGCCCAGAAGCCGCCCTACCGCGCCAGCGATGCCGCCGAGAAGTTGCATCAAAACCTGTTCGTCGCCGACCTGCATGACGATGCCCTGCTCTGGCAGCGCGACCTGCTGCAGCGCCACAACTACGGCCATGCCGACCTGCCGCGCCTGCTCGAAGGCCGCGTCGGCCTGCAGGTATTCTCCACCGTCACCAAGACTCCACGCGGCCTGAACTATGAAAGCAATGCCGCCGACAGCGACAACATCACCCTGCTGGCCATGGCCCAGCGCTGGCCACACAAAACCTGGGACAGTCTGCTCGAACGCGCTCTGTATCAGGCCGAAAAACTGCAGCAGGCCGCTGCCGACAGTCATGGGCAGCTGGTGCTCATTCGCAGCCGCAGCGAACTGCAAGACTTTGTCGACGCCTGGCAGCGCGACCCGCAACGGGTCGCTGCCCTGCTCGCCACCGAAGGCCTGCAGCCCATCGAGGGCAAGCTGGAGAATATCGACCGCCTGTACGACGCAGGCTTTCGCATTGCCGGCCTGACGCATTTCTTCGACAACGAGATCGGTGGCTCCGCCCATGGCCTGGAGAAAGGCGGCCTGACGCCACTCGGTCGCCAGGTCATCACGCGCCTCGAGGAAAAGCGCATGCTGGTCGACCTGGCCCATGCCTCGAAGCCGCTGATCGACGACGTACTGGCCATGGCCAAACGTCCGCTGTTGGTCTCCCACACGGGCGTGGCCGGCACCTGCCCCGGCCCGCGCAACCTGACCGACGAGCACCTCATGCGCATCGCCGCCACGGGTGGCGTGATCGGCATCGGCTACTGGGATGCCGCCGTCTGCGAAACCTCGGTCGGCGCCATCGTCCGCGCCATCCGCTACGCGGTGAACAAGGTCGGGGTCGAACACGTTGCCCTGGGCTCGGACTTCGACGGCACCGTGCACACCCCGTTCGACACCAGTGGCCTGGCCCAGCTCACCGAAGGCCTGCAGCGCGCCGGCTTCAAGGCAGACGAGATCGCCGCGATCATGGGCGGCAACGTGCGCAGGCTGCTACTGGCAACCTTACCCGAGTAACCGACGTCAAGCCCCCAGACACTTCGCCAAGGGGGCTTCTTGCTTTACACTGGCCGCCGTTCATTCCTTGACCAATACGAGACCGGCCGTGCTCAAAGCACTCAAGAAAATATTCAGCAAGGGCGAAGCCGAGCAGCCCGCCAGCAGCCCCACAGCCAATGCTATTCCCAGCGCTTCGCGCGAAACCAAGGCTAAGCCAGCCAAGGCCGATGCCCAACCTGCCCGCGAAACGAAGCCGCGCAGCGACAAGCCGCGCCGCGAGCGCCCGGCCAAGCCGGTGGACACCTGGAAGCTGGAAGACTTCGTGGTCGAGCCGCAAGAGGGCAAGACCCGCTTCCACGACTTCCGCCTGGCCCCCGAGCTGATGCACGCCATCCACGACCTCGGCTTCCCCTACTGCACCCCGATCCAGGCCCAGGTCCTCGGCCACACCCTCAAGGGCAAGGACGCCATCGGCCGCGCCCAGACCGGCACCGGCAAGACCGCCGCCTTCCTCATCTCCACCATCACCCAGCTGCTGCAGACCCAGGTGCCGAAAGAGCGCTACATGGGCGAACCACGGGCGCTGATCATCGCGCCGACCCGCGAGCTGGTGGTGCAGATCGCCAAGGATGCCCAGGCCCTGACCAAGTACACCGGCCTGAACGTGATGAGCTTCGTCGGCGGCATGGACTTCGACAAGCAACTCAAGCAGCTGGAATCGCGCTATTGCGACATTCTGGTCGCCACGCCGGGCCGCCTGCTGGACTTCAACCAGCGTGGCGAAGTGCATCTGGACATGGTCGAAGTGCTGGTCCTGGACGAAGCCGACCGCATGCTCGACATGGGCTTCATCCCCCAGGTACGCCAGATCATCCGCCAGACGCCGATGAAGGGCGACCGCCAGACCCTGCTGTTCTCCGCCACCTTCACCGACGACGTGATGAATCTGGCGCGGCAGTGGACGGTCAACCCGGCCGTCGTCGAGATCGAGCCGGAGAACGTCGCCAGCGACACCGTCGAGCAACACGTTTATGCCGTGTCCAGCAGCGACAAATACAAGCTGCTGTACAACCTGGTGACGCAGAACGACTGGCAGCGGGTGATGGTGTTCGCCAATCGCCGCGACGAAGTGCGGCGCATCGAGGAGAAGCTGGTGCGCGATGGTGTCAGCGCCGCGCAGATGTCCGGCGACGTGCCGCAGCAGAAGCGCATCAAGGTGCTCGAGGGCTTCCGCGAGGGCAAGATCCGCGTGCTGGTGGCCACCGACGTGGCCGGCCGCGGCATCCACGTCGACGGCATCAGCCACGTGATCAACTTCACCCTGCCGGAAGTGCCGGACGACTACGTGCACCGCATCGGTCGTACTGGCCGTGCCGGCAGCAGCGGCACCTCGATCAGCTTCGCCGGCGAGGACGACGCCTTCGCCCTGCCGCCGATCGAACAGCTGCTGGGCCGCAAGATCAACTGCGAAATGCCGCCCGAGGAACTGCTCAAGCCGGTGCCGCGCAAGCACTGACCAAGCGCCCACAAAAAAGCCCGCAACCGCGGGCTTTTTGCATTCTGCCGGTCCCTACCCTGGTGGCAGCGTCATTTCGATACTCTCGCCCAGGGACTCTTCCAGACGCTCCAGCTCGCAATGCAGGGACTCCAGGTCCTCGGCATGCTCAAGGGCGATGGCCTTGAAGCGAGGTGCCGACTCGATCAGCGCCAGCACCACCGAAGGGTCGAAACGCGTACCACTGGCTGCGCTGATACGTGCCAGAGCCTCGTCCGCCGTCAGCGATTTGCGATAGGGATGATGGCTGGTCATGTCCTCATACACGCCCACCACCGCCATCAGGCGCGCGGCCAGGGGAATCTGCTCGCCACGCAGGCCCTGCGGATAGCCGCTGCCGTCCCAGTGCTCATGTTGGCTGTAAACGATGTCACGGGCATCGCGCAGAAAATCGGTCACGCTCCCCAGACGCGACTCGGCCGCCAGCAGGGCATCACGCCCTGCTGTGGCATGACTGTGGAGCAGTTCCAGATCCTTGCCCTGCAGCGGTACCGGACTGAGCAGGATGCGATCCGGCAGCACCAGCTTGCCAATGCCGTGCAGCAGCGCCGACTTGCCCAAGCCGGCAATACGCTCCTCGCTCAACTCTTGCGCCAGTAGCGGCTGCTGGTGAGCCAGGCTGCGAGCCAGCTCCACCATGTAGGGTTCGATCCGCGCCAGGTGTTTGCTGCAGGGGTTGTCGCGCATGGCCGCGAGCCTGGCCATGGCCTCGATGGTCACCTCCTGCAGACGCTGGATATCCTGGGTCCGACGGCGCACCTCCCACTCCAGGTATTCGCTCTTGTCACGCAGAAAGTCGGCACTGGCCTTGAGCTGTAGCTGCGCCCGCACCCGAGCGAGGACGATGGGCGGACTGATCGGCTTGGTGATGTAGTCCACGGCCCCCAGATCAAAGCCCCGCTGCTCATCGGCCTGCTCGCTCTTGGCAGTGAGGAACACCACCGGGATCTCCGCAGTAGCAGGGTCGGCCTTGAGTCTGCGGCACACTTCGTAGCCGTCCATTTCCGGCATCATGATGTCGAGCAGGATCAGGTCCGGCTGGCTCTCCGCGGCAATGCGCAATGCCCTTGCGCCATTGCTGGCCACCTTGATCAGGTAGTGATCCAACAGCAACTCACTCATCAGCGTGAGGTTTTCCGGCGTATCGTCCACCAGCAGGATCAGCGGCTGGTCGGGTCTGTCGAGCATGTCCATCAGATTCCCCCTATTCCCTTCATCGCCTCGCGCAACAGTGTCTGGGCTTTATCGAAATCGAAACCGCGCACTGCCGCCGCCAGCGGACTGTATTGATCATTAAAGGCGCTGCGCAGCAGTTCGGCCTGCTCATCGAAGACTTTTCCGGCCCGCGGATCGTCGATGGCGAACAGCTGCAACAACTGCTGGCAAACCGGGAGCAGGCGCGCCTCATCAATCTCGACCGCTGCCGCTACAGGTGGCAAGGCCCCAATGGCCTGCAGCAACGGGGACAGGCTGCGCGCCAATTCGTCGAGCGTGGCCTCCAGCTCATCATGGCGTGCATCCTTGATCGCGCTTTCCAGTACCGCGGCCAGAGCCGCCAGATCACTCGCCCCGAGATTTGCAGCCAACCCCTTGAAGCTGTGCGCTTCGCGCTCGGCGGCCTCCAGCTCGCCGTTGGCCAGCAGCGCACGCAGCCGCCCCACAAAGTCGGCCTGGCTGGCGGCGAACTTGCCCAGCAGCCGCCGATACAATTCCTGCTTGCCCAGCACTCGGCGCAAGGCGCTATCCAGGTCGATGCCGGGTAACTGCCAGTCCGGCAAGCCCGCATCTGCAGCGCTGGCAACCGGCGTACCCGCCCTGGCCTCCATCCAGCGGCCCAGGGTCTGCCACAGCTCGGCTGGCTCGATGGGCTTGCCCAGGTGATCGTTCATGCCGGCAGCCAGGCAGCGCTCACGGTCGGCGGGCATGGCATTGGCCGTCATGGCCACGATGGGCAGGCTGGCAAAACGCGGCTCACGGCGCAGCGCTTCGGTGGTGGCAATGCCGTCGAGTACCGGCATCTGCATGTCCATCAGCACCAACGCGTAGTAACCATCCGGCCTGGCCTGCAGCAGCTCCATGGCAATCTGACCGTGCTCGGCCTGGTCGATATGCAGGCCACTTTCCTGCAGCAGACCGCAGGCCACTTCGCGATTCAACTCGTTGTCCTCAACCAGCAGCACGCGCTTGCCCGCATAGTCGGGCACAGCCTCGCCCACGGCTAGTCGGGCGAAGCCTTGCGCCGCGCCATTGCCGCCCAGGCTGCGAATCACCGCATCGAACAATAGCGACGGATTGATCGGCTTGAGCAACACATCCTCGATACCTGCACGCTCGGCGCCCAGCAGCACATCCTCACGACCGTAGGCGGTGACCATCAGCAGGTGCGGTGCCGGTTGCAGGCCGAGCTCGGCAATGCGCCGGGCACACTCCAGGCCATCCATCACTGGCATCTGCCAATCCAGCACGATCAGCTCGAAGGGATCGCGCCGCAGTGCAGCCTCCTGCACCTGCTGCAGGGCCACCGGCCCGGAGACCGCGACCTCGACGCGAAACGTCATGCTGTCGAGCATGTCGCGCAGCACCTGCCGAGCACTGTCGTTGTCGTCCACCACCAGCACCCGCCGGCCGCGCAGATCGGCCTGCGGCAGCATGCGTGAGCCCTGCTCGCGAGCAATACCCAGCGGAATCCGGCACCAGAACAGGCTGCCCCGCCCAGCTTCGCTCTCCAGCCCGACCTGCCCGCCCATGGCCTCGGCCAGGCTTTTGCAGATGGCTAGGCCCAGGCCCGTGCCGCCGTACTTGCGCGTGGTCGAGGTATCGGCCTGCTGGAACGACTGGAACAGCCGCGCCTGCTGCTCGCTGCTCAGGCCGATGCCGGTATCACGCACCCCCATGTACAACTGCAGCTGCTCCGCGTCGCACTGTTCGGCACGCAGGATCACCTCGACCTCGCCGCTGTCGGTGAATTTCACAGCGTTGTTGGTGTAGTTGATCAGGATCTGTCCCAGCCGCAGCGGGTCGCCGAGCAAGTGCTGGGGAAGCTGCGGGTCGATGTTGAATACCAGCTCCAGCCCCTTGCCTGCGACCTTGTCACCAATCAGGCTGGCCAGGTTTTCCAGCACCTGACGCAAATCGAACTCGATGCGCTCGATGCTCAGTTTGCCGGCCTCGATCTTGGAGAAGTCGAGGATGTCGTTGATGATCCCCAGCAGATGCTGGCCGGCCTGCTGGATCTTGTTCAGATAGTCACGCTGGCGCGGGTTGAGTTCGGTCTTCATGGCCAGGTGCGACATGCCGATGATGGCGTTCATCGGCGTGCGAATCTCATGGCTCATGTTGGCCAGGAAGTCCGACTTCAGCCGGGCCGCCTCCTCTGCTAGCTCCTTGGCCTTGGCCAGTTCCTCCTCGGCCTGCTTGCGCAGGGTGATGTCGCGGCTTACGCCGACCAGGCCGAGCAACCGGCCCTGCTCATCATGAAAGAGGGTGCGCAGGGTATCCAATACCACCTGGCGGCCATCGGGATAGCTGACCGCACCCTCGGTCTCGAAAGGCTGACCGCTGCTGAATGCACTGTGATCGCGCTCTGCCCGCGCCCTGGCCCAGGCCGGCGCGAGAAAATCCTCGTCACGTCGCCCAAGCACCTCGTCCTGGGTTTTGCCGAACAGCTCGGCGCAGGCCTGGTTGATGCCCAGGTAGCGTCCGCCGGCATCCTTGAACCAGATCGGGTCGGGAATCGCGTTGATCAGGGCCAGCAAGGTACTGCGCTGGCGCTGAGCCTCGGCCTCGGCGCGCTGGCGCTCGGCAATCTGTACCGCCAGGCGACGGTTCCACAGCAGCACGAAGGCGATCAGCAGCACCAGGCCGATCAGGTAGGGCCAGCCCACCTGCAGCAGGCGGTGCCAGTTGAATGCCGTGAGCGGTGGCAGCCAGCGCTCCTTGATCGCGTCCTGCTCCTGCTCGTCCAGGCTGGCCAGCGCCTTGTCCAACAGGGCGATCAGCTGGGTATTGTCGCGACGGGCAGCGAAGCGAAACTCACTGGTGGACAGCCCCGTCTCACCGCGCAATTCCAGGTTGGTCAGATTCAGTTCGCGGATCAGGTAACTGGCCACGATCATGTCGCCCACATAGGCATCGGCGCGCCCGGACGATACAGCCCGCAGCGCCTCTGTCGTGTCGCTCACCTCCAGCAGGTGGACATCCGGCACCGCACTGCGCAAGGCATGCTGCAACACATAGCCGCGCTCGATGGCAACCTGGCGACCGGACAGATCGGCAACGCGCTGCACCCCCATGTCACCGCGGGTGAAGATCAGGCTGCTACTGACCAGGTAACTGCGCGTGAAGGCCATATAGGCCTCGCGCTCCGGGGTTTGCGCCACCGAAGGCAGCAAATCGACCCGCCCCTCGCGCAGCGCTGCCAGTGCCGCATCCCAATCCGCCAGCGGAACCGTCTCGATACGCAAGCCAAGACGCTGGGCCAGCAGCGCCAGGTAATCACCGCTCAAACCGCGGTGGCGCCCCTGCTCGTCAAGCACATCGAAAGGCGGCCAGCCGGCACGCTCCACACCGACCCGCAGCACCGGATGCTGCGCCACCCAGGCCCGTTCGGCCTCATCCAACGGCAGAGCGGCAGACGCGCCCCACGACAGCAGGTACAACAGAACCGCACACCAGTTACGCAACATGAGGCAGCGCCCTTGTCTGACGAATGCGCTTTGAGCATAGGCTTTGAAAGTCAGCTATGGATTGGCAGAGTCTCTCCCGCGACCGAAAATCGGAGCATGTCCCACGAGGAAAGCGCCATGCTCGACCCGATCCGCTGCTGGCAAGCCGTTTGCGACCGCGATATGCATCAGGACGGCGCGTTCGTCTTCGCCGTGAGCAGCACCGGCATCTACTGCCGTCCCAGTTGCCCGGCACGCCGCCCCAAGCGCGAGAACGTGAGCTTTCATCGCAGCCCTGAGGCCGCCGAGGCCGCCGGCTACCGCCCGTGCCGACGCTGCTCGCCGCAGGGCCAAAGCCCGGCCGAACACCTCGATGCGCTGGTGGCTGCAGCCTGCGCCTTGCTGCAGCAAAGCGAAAAACCCCTGACGCTGGAGCAGTTGGCCGCCCGTATCGGCCTGTCCGCCTCGCACCTGGCACGCGCCTTCAAGGCCCGTACCGGGCTGACCCCGCGCGCCTGGTTCGACGCCCAGCGCCGCCAGCGCCTGGAGGCCAGCCTGCCACACGCCAGCTCGGTGCTGCAGGCGGCCCTGGACGCTGGCTATTCCGGCACCCGCGCCCTGTATCAGCAACCTGGTGCCTTGAGTCCCGCGCAGCGCCGCCAGCAAGGCGCCGGCGAAGTACTGCGCTATGCCATCAGCGACTGCCCGCTGGGGTTGGTACTGCTCGCCGCCAGCGAGCGTGGCGTCTGCGCGCTGCTGTTTGGCGATGATGAGCTGGCGCTGGAAAACGAGTTGCAGCAGCGCTTCGCCGCTGCCGCACTGCGTCGTGACCAGCACGGCCTGCGCGACTGGCTGCGCGCCGTGCTGACCCAGGTGAACGAGCCCGCACGGGCCGCCCGCTTGCCGCTGGACATGCGTGGCACCGCCTTCCAGCAACGCGTGTGGCAGGCCCTGCAGAACATCCCCAGCGGGCAGACACGCCGCTACGGCGAACTGGCCGCCCAGCTCGACAGCCATGCGCGCGCCGTGGCCCGTGCCTGCGCCAGCAATCCACTGGGCCTGCTGGTGCCTTGCCACCGGGTCGTCGGCACGAACGGCGCCCTTACCGGCTATCGCTGGGGTGTGGCCCGCAAGCAGGCGCTGCTCAAGGCCGAGGCAGACGCCGTCTCCTAGGCGACGGGACTTGCAGCACTGCGCCTTCGGGCCGAAGCTATGCGCCCCGAAGGAGAGCCCATGGACATCGCCGAACTCACTCGCCGCCTGCACGCCATCCGCGACCGCAACGACTGGCGTCGCTTCCACAGCCCGAAGAACCTGGCCATGGCCGCCAGCGTGGAAATGGCCGAGCTGGTGGAGATCTTCCAGTGGCTCAGCGAAGACCAGTCGCGCCAGTTACCCGCCGAGCAACTGCAGCATGCCGGCCAGGAAGTCGGCGATATCGTCCTCTACCTGCTGCTGTTGTGCGCCGAGCTGGGCCTGGACCTGGAGCAGGTGGTACGCGCCAAGCTGGCCGACAGCGAGGAGCGCTTTGCATGAGTGACAGACACTTCGACGAGCTGGCGACCCGCTTCGCCGAGAAGATCTACGGCGGGGCCAAGGGTGCGATCCGCCTCGCGGTGCTGCAGGCCGATCTCAAGGAGGCCCTGCCGGAGCGCCCGTTGCGCGTGCTGGACGTCGGCGCCGGCCTTGGCCACATGAGCCTGTGGTTGGCCCAGCGCGGCCACAACGTGACCCTGACAGAGCCCGCCGAACCGATGCTGGAAGGCGCCCGCCAGCGCTTTGCCGAGGCCGGCACCCAGGCGCGCTTTATCCAGGCGCCCTGGCAGGACCTGCTCGGCCAGCTCGACCAGCCCTACGACCTGGTGTTGTGCCACGCCGTGCTGGAGTGGCTGGCCGAGCCCCACGCCATCCTGCCGGTGCTGCACCAGCTCACCGCACCGGGTGGCTGGCTGTCGCTGGCGTTCTACAACAAGGACGCGCTGGTCTACCGCAATCTGCTCAAGGGCCACTTCCGCAAGCTACGCAAGGCGCGCTTCGCCGGCGAAGGCCAGAGCCTGACGCCGCAGCGCCCGCTCGACCCACGCGAGCTGGCGCTGCAACTCGAAGGCAGCTGGCGGGTCGAAAGCCAGAGCGGCGTACGCGTGTTCCACGACTACATGCCGGTCGAGTTCCAGGCCAAGGCCGAACTCGCCGACCTGCTGGAGATGGAGCTGGCCTACCGCCGTCATCCGGCTTTTGCCGGCCTCGGCCGTTACCAGCACTGGATCTGCCGGCCACGGTAAGCGGCAACCGCCCCCAGGCCGAACCGCATACAGGCTATTCTGATACGACATGTTCTCCTCCACGCCTGCCGGAGGGGCCGGGAAACCCAAGACGGTTTTCCGCTTGCGGAGCGCCTCATGAAAGTCCTGCTGTCCCTGCCACTGTTGCTACTGCTGGTCGCCTGCCAGAGCCCCTCGCCCTATATCGCCGAGGGCAAGCCGCTGCCTCCCGCGCCGCCGGCGGCGGCCGATCACTTCGACCGCAGCGCCTACCCGGCCGCGCCTCGCGACTATGCACGTTACCGCGACTGGGCCTGGCGCTCGCAGCCGGCCGGCAGCGCCTGGGCAGACGGCGCCCTGCTGGCCGAAACGGTCGCCGGCGGCCTGGATCAGCGCGGCCTGCGCCCGGTGCGCAGCGGCAAGCGCGCCGACCTGCTGGTCAGCGCCGAGCTGAGTGTGGAGCGCCGCCAGTACCAGGTCCGCGACGACTATGGCGGCTATTACGGTAACGGCCCCTGGGGCGACCACTACGGCATGTACGGCAGCGTGCCGCTGGTGCGCACCTACGAGCTGGAAGTGATCGTGGTACGCATCGACCTGTTCGACGGCGCCAGCGATCAGCCGGTATGGAACGGCAGTGCCGAGGCCCGCAACACGGACAGCCAGAGCGAACGTGCCGATGCCCTGCGCCGCGCCGTCGAGGACGCCCTCAGCGCCTATCCCCCGGATTGATTGGAGGTTTACCCATGCTGCAGCGCCTGCTGCTGATCCCGGCCCTGTTGCTGCTGGCCGCCTGCCAGGGCATTCAGACCGAGCGAGACTACGATCCCAGCCGTGATTTTGCCGCCTACCGCAGCTGGAGCTGGCAGGAGCCGGCGCTGCAATACCGGCCGGACGATCCCCGCATCAAGAGCGATCTCACCGAGCAGCGCATCCGCCAGGCCGTCGCCGCGCAGCTCGACCAACGTGGCTTGCGCGCGGCACCCGACGGCAGCGCCGGCGACCTCAAAGTGCAGGTCTGGCTGGTGGTCGAGCAGCGCCAGGAACAGGTCAGCACCAGCTATGGCGGCTACTGGGGCGGTTATTGGGGCGGCCCGGCGATGACCGAAACCCGTAACCTCGACTACAAGGTCGCCACCCTCCAGATCGACCTGTTCGATGGCAAGGATGGCAAGCTGGTCTGGCGCGGCAGTGCCGAGCAGGTCATGCGCCGCACGCCACCAACGCTGGCAGAACGCGAAGAGGCCATCCGCCGCACGGTCAACGACGTGCTCAAGCAGTACCCGCCGCAATGAGCGAGCAGTTGCTGAGCCACCGCGCGAGCACGGATGACGACCTGGACGAGGTGGTGCGCTTCGTGCGCAACGCCGACGAGCTGTTCTACGCCTTCCCCCGCGCCCACTGGCCACTGAACCGCGAACAGCTGGCCGCAGCCTGCGCCGAACGCCAGGGCAGCACCCTGGCTCTACTCGATCAGCGGCCTGCCGGTTTCGCCAACTTCTACCAGAGTGTGGCGGGTGAGTACTGCGCCCTGGGCAACCTGATGATCGCGCCCTGGGCCCGCAGCCAGGGCGTAGCCCAATACCTGATCGGCGTGATGGAGCGCCTGGCTCAGCGCGACTTCCAGGCCCGAGAACTGAAAGCCTCCTGCTTCAACGACAACACTGCCGGCCTGTTGCTCTATGCCCGCCTCGGCTATGAGCCACGCGGCGTCGTCGAGCGCCAACGCGGCCGGCAACGAGTAGCCCTGGTGCAGTTCGCCAAACGCCTGGAAAGCTGACCACCCAGGCAGCCTTGCGGGCATAATGGCGCCCCGCCCGCACCCCGGAGACGACCATGCCCCACTGGTTGCTACTCGCCCTGCCCCTGCTCGCCGGTGCCGCTCTGCCGCTGCAGGCCGGCATCAACGGCCAGCTGGCCAAGCAGCTCTCCAGCTTCATGGCCGCCGCCCTGGTGTCCTTCCTTGTCGGCAGCGTGGCCCTGCTGCTGGTGGTCATGGCCAATCGTGAGGTTCCCGCCATCGCCGCCTTCAAGAGCCTGAGCTGGTGGCACTGGAGCGGCGGGCTGCTGGGCGCCGTCTTCATCACCACGGCAGCCTTTGCCGGCCCACGCATCGGCGCGCTGCTTTTCATGGTGCTGGTTCTGGCCGGCCAGTTGGGCATGGCCCTGTTGCTCGACCATAACGGCTGGGCCGGCTTTCGCGAAGCCCCCATTACCCTGGGTAAGGCCGCCGGCCTGGCACTGATCATTGGCGGGGTCTGGCTGATTCGTCGCGGCTGAGCCCGCGACGAATTAGTGGCACTTTGCTTCCATCCACCCCCTCGGCAGGGCTATGCTGCTGATCTGGCCGCATTTGTGATCACAGCACATGGCTCTCTACTCACGCCTGTACCGCACCGACAGCTTCGCCCTCTGGCGCGAAAGCCAGGACATCAAAGTCCGCACCCGCCTGGGCGGTATCTTCTATTTGCTGGCCTGGCTGCTGAGCTGGGCCTTCAGCATCGATAGCGCTGCGCTGCTGGGCCTGGGCGGCACCCTGTTCTTCGGCGTGCTGATGCTGCTGCGCTGGCTGCACCAGCCGCCGGGCCAGGAGGACACCCCCGGCCTGCAGCGCTGGATCGACCGTCACTGGCAGCTGCTCCAGCTCACCAGCCTGGGCTGGGGACTGGTACACGCCTATGCCTTGTGGCAACCGGCCTTCGAGCCCTCGCGCATGATCGCCACGCTCAGCACCATCGCCTTCAGCACAGCCATGGCCTTCAACTTCCCCATGCGCAAGCACCGCTGCATGCTGGCCATGCTGCTGCTTTACCTGCCCGGCCTGACGGTACTGGCGCTGAACTGGGCGCAGCAGGAGGCCGTGCTGATCACCCTGCTCTTCTACCTCGGCTACCTGCTGCTGGCCCTGAGCCGCAGCCATCGGGAATACCAGGCCACCCTGCACCTGGAGCAGCAGCTGCTGGAGCAACGCGAGCTGTACGACCGCCTCAGCCGTACCGACAGCCTGACGCAACTGGGCAACCGCCTGCAGTTCAACGCACTGTTCAGTGCCATGGTCGCCACCGCTCGCCGCCAGGGCAGCCCCTTGTCACTGGTGCTGCTGGATATCGATTTCTTCAAGCGCATCAACGACCAGCATGGCCACGCCAATGGCGATGCCTGCCTGCAAGCCTTTGCCGAACACATGCGCCTGGTGTTCCGCCGCGACAGCGATGTACTGCTGCGCCTGGGCGGCGAGGAGTTCGGCGTACTGATGCCGGATACGCCGCTAAGCCAGGCCCACGAAATGGCCGAACGCTTCCGTCGCGAGTTGGCCGAACAAGGCTTCGAGTTGGACGGCCACAAGCTGCCGCTGACCACCAGTGTCGGCGTGGGTTGCCTGGAGCCGCTGCGCGATGCCAGCGCCGAGGCCTTCTTCAAACGCGTCGACGATGCGCTCTACCGTGCCAAGAGCGACGGGCGTGACCGCCTGACGCTGGCCCTCGACTAGACACTGCAGAGCAGCCCCCGCCTCAGTCCTCCACACGAAACTCCACCCGCGCCGTGCTCCCGCTCTGGTCGAGCAGACTGAGCTGATAAAGCCCGGCGGTTTCCAGGCGCTGCTCGATCCCTTCTCCCGGCTGACTCTCGGCCACTGGCTCGCCATTGAGGAACCACCAGCGCGGCCCGCTGCCCCCAAGTGCCGATAGCTGCAGGCGCAGCGACTCGCTACTGCCCGAAGGCCGCCGCAAGCGGTCGCCCTCGCGCACACCGACGATGGACAGCGGAGCAGCCGCCGGCGGCAGACTCGGCGGGCAGGTCGTGGATGCCTGCGGCAGGCGTGCCGCACGCCGTTCGCGGCGGGGCAACCAAGGCTCCAGCGGCGCCGGCCACAACGCCATTTGCGCTTCATGAGCCCCCGCACATCCCGCACTCACGCGCAGCCCGGCTTGATCCAGCCAGAGGGGCTGCAGCAGGCCAAGGCCCAGCGGTTGATCCTGTGCCTGCAAGGTGGGCGGCACAGTGCCGGCCAGCGTCCAGGCAAAGCGCTGGCGCCGGCAATTGGGATCGTCACGGGCCAGCTCCTGGCCCAGCGGCCAGCAGATGGCCGCCACACCAATACTGTCCGGCACAGGCTGCACGGGCGCTTGCAGACCGCGTTGCTGGTCACGGTTGACCAGCAGATCGTGCACCTGCAGCAGCAGCGGCGCAGCCGAGGCCAGGCCGAACTGGCCAGGCACCGGGGTGCCGTCGGGACGGCCGATCCACACTCCGATCAGGTGCCGCGGGCCGACACCGATGGCCCAGGCATCACGAAAGCCATAGCTGGTACCGGTCTTCCAGGCCAGCACCGGGCGCTGGACCAACTCGGCCCTTGGGTCGCGATCCGCCCGCGCCTGCCCGGCGAGGATGCGCCGCACGATCCAGGCCGCGCCGGGCGACAACAGGCGCCGCTCGCGCAGGGCCTCATCCGGCTGCAGGCGCGGCCGCGCCGCCATGCCTGCGCGGGCAAAGGCGGCATAACCGGCGACCAGCTCCTCCAGACGGCTGCCCGCGCCGCCGAGGATCAGCGCCAGGTTCGGCTCGGCGCCGCTCGGCAGTGCCAACGGCACGCCGGCACCGCGCAGTTCGCCGGCGAAGCGTTTCGGTCCATAGGCCTCCAGCAGCTGTACCGCCGGCAGGTTGAGCGAAGTAGCCAGCGCCTCGCTGGCCGAGACCGGGCCGGTAAAGCCAGCGGCAAAGTTGCCGGGACGGTAGTCGCCATAGCGGCGCGGCACGTCCTGCAGGAGGGACTCGGAATGGATCAATCCGGCATCCAGAGCCAGGCCGTAGAGGAAGGGCTTGAGGGTCGAACCTGGTGAACGCAGGGCGCGCACCATGTCGACATGGCCAAAGCGGCGGGCATCGCCAATATCCGGCGAGCCGAGATAGGCACGCACCGCCATGTTCTCGTGCTCGACCACCAGAATCGCCGCCGAGGTGTGCTCCGGCAGACGCACACGCCAGCCCAGCAGCAGACCCTCCAGACGCCGTTGCAGGGCGGCATCCAGGGTAGTGCGGATCAGTGGAGGGCTGTCGGGACGGTTCAACCGCCGCGCCAGCAGCGGCGCCAGGCTCGGCTCCTGGCGTGGCGCCAGCAGCACCGGCTCCTGTAGCGCCTCGTCCACCGCGCGCTGCGGCCAGACCTGAAACTGGGCGAGGCGCTGCAGCACCTTGTCCCGCGCCACCTGCGCCCGCTGCGCATGACGATCCGGGCGCAACCGACTGGGCGCCTGCGGCAGCACGGCGAGCAGGGCAGCCTCGGCGCGGGTCAGCTGCATCGGCGACTTGCCCAGGTAGGCCCAACTGGCCGCCGCCACGCCCTGCAAGGTACCGCCAAAGGGTGCGCGGTTGAGGTACAGGGTGAGAATCTCATCCTTGGACAGGTGCCACTCCAGCTGCAGCGTGCGCCACAGCTGCTTGAGCTTGCCGGGCAACGAACGCGCATGCGGGTCGAGCAGGCGCGCCACCTGCATCGACAGGGTGCTGCCACCCGACAGCACCCGCCCGCTACTCAGGTTTTGCCAGGCGGCCCGCGCCAGGGCCAGCGGGTTGACGCCCGGATGCTGGTAAAACCAGCGATCCTCATAGGTCAGCAGCGCCTCCAGGTAAAAGGGCGAGACGTCCTGCACCTTCACCGGATAGCGCCACACCCCCTCGGCGTCAGCGAAACGCCACAACGGCGTGCCGTCTTCGGCCAGCACCACACGGGCCAGGCCGTCCTCGGGCAGAGGCAGCGGAAACAGTCGATCTGCCAACCACACGAGCAGCAGCGGCAGGAGCAACAGGGTCAAGACGCGTCGCCCAGGCAAGACCGGCTTCATCGCCACGCCTCGCTGCGCGAGCGGCGCCGGCTATGGCATGCTGCGCGGCAATTGTTCATGCCGCTGTGGATATCCATACCTTGATCCAAGACTTCTTCGAATGGCTGGGCCACGCCCTCGGCACCCTGATCCGCTTTATCGTCGAAGCCCTCAGCGGCTTCTTCGGCCTGTTCGCCGATGTCGGCCGCAGCTTCCTCAACGGCCTGGCCTCGGCGCTGGGCACCGATGTCGGCCTGCTCAGCATCGTCGCCATGGTCTGCGGCCTGCTCCTGCTCTACGCCGCCGTGCGCGCCGGCATGCGCAAGGCTTTCGTGCGCATGGTGATCTATGGGTTGCTGGGGTTGTGGTTGCTAGGGTTGGTTGTAAGTTGAGGCCCACTCAAGGTTGCCGTAGCCCGGATGAAATCCGGGAAACTAGCAACTCCGTTCCCGGTTTTCATCCGGGCTACGGCCTGACAGGCTCTGCACAGACTCACTCCCCCGCACGCCCTATGTATCCAGCGCCACTTCCACACCAGTCAACCGGCACAATTCCCCGCGCTACATAGCGATGAAAACTGGACAACGGCCAGTCGCGCACCCGGCCTACCAAGCCATGCTTGAGCGGGTTGGCATGGATGTAATCCACATGTGCAGCGAAATCCACCTCATCGCGTATTAGATGCTCCCAGAAGCGCCGCTGCCAGACATTGGCCTCGCCTTTCTCATTCAGCGTCACTGGCACGCCCTTGTCACGCAGGGCTTGCACAAAAAACGACTTGAAATAACGGACCCTGGATGAGTAATCGACATCACCTTCCGGCAGCAGCATCAGCAGATGCAGGTGATCGGGCAGCACCACGGCTGCCGGCACTCTGCATGGCCGCTCAAAGATGACCTGTCTTAGCGCCTCGCGCAGCGCATCACTGTGCTGCACCAACCACTCGCGGGTTCGATCCTGCAGAGTCAACGTCAAGAAATAGCAGGCGCCCGCAACCCGAGCGCGCCGGTAACTGACCATAGACCAGACCTCCATGTCCGGTTTACACCACGAGCGCCTAGCCATAGCCCGGATGCAATCCGGGAAGCAGGATCGTTCAGCGCTCCCTCACCACCAACTGCGCCGGCGTAGCCCCCAGCGCATTCCAGGCCGGGCGGTACATCGACTCCACCTGCGGCGGCGGCACGCGGTAGGTGCCGGGGGTGACGGCACGGGCCAGGTACAGCAGGTGGGTGGAGTCATAGCTGTTCACATCCACCGCGGCCACGAAACGATCGTCACGGAACTCCTGATGTTTGATCGGGGCGTTCTGCATGGCCTTGAGCCAGTCCTTCAACGCACCGCCCGCATCCTCCAGGCTCGCGGCGCTCTGCGCCAGGTTCTGGTTTTCCAGCTCCAGACCGGCCGGCAGCAGGTCGACCACCAGGGCATCCGGCACCCGTTCCTCGGCGCGTACCGCCAGGTGCACCAGCACCAGCTGGCCACTGCGCAAGTCGCTCAGATCGAGCGCGTTGCCGCTCAGGTCGTAATAGCCACGCTCGATGCTCAGGTTATTGCCGCTGGGGGCCGGGGCCTGGGTCGGATAGCCGGAGATGGTCAGCTGCTGGTACAGCTTGCCGTCAAAGCCGCTGCTCAGGCTCAGTGGCTCGGACAGGCCGGCGCCGTCTAGACGCACCGCGCCCTGGCCATTGCTCAGTTCACGGGTGTGCCCGGCCACTTCCAGCGCTGCCGTCCAGGCCTGCTCCGGCTGCTTGATCAGGCCTCGCCCGGCGAGGAACAAGGCATTGCGTTCCTGGGTCGACCAATAGCGCTGCTGCGTACGCTCCTCGGCCAGCTCGAACAGCAGGGTGTCACGCGATGCGGGTGCCAGGTCATTCTCCTCCAGCAGGGCGTAGATCAGCGCCTGATCGCGCAGCGGGCTGCCGTAATCGGCCAGCCATTCCTTGCGGCTGCGTCCCAGCCCTAGCCCCAGGGCCAGCGCCTGATCGGCACGCGGCTTGTCGCCCATCTTCTGCAGGGCCACGGCCAGCTGCACCAGCGGCAGGCCGGACTTGGCGTCTTCGCGGCGCTCATACAGTGCACGCAGGCTGCCCAGCGGCGCCTGCAGGCTGCGCGCCAGCACCAGGCCGGCATAGGCCTGCACGGCGAACCGGGTGTGGTCGAGGTTTTCGCTGTAGCCCGGATCGATCAGCTGGCGGTCCTGCAAGTAGCGCAGCAAGCGCTGGCTGGCCTTCTCCAGCGCTGGCGACGGTACGGCGAAGCCTTGCTCGCGGGCGCGCAGCAGGAAGTCGGTGACATAGGCGGTCAGCCAGTACTCCTCGTCAGCGTCGGCACCCCACAGGCCGAAGCTGCCGTTGTAGCGCTGCATGCCCAGCAGGCGCTCGATGCCGATCTCGATGGCACGGCGGCGCGTATCATCAGGCTCGCCGTCCAGGCCCAGGCGTTCGAGGGTCGCACTGTCGGCGTAGAGCGAGGGATACAGACCACTGGTGGTCTGCTCCAGGCAGCCATAGGGATAGGCCTTGAGCGCGCGAATCTGCTCGGCCAGGTTCAGCGGCGGACGACTGGACACGCTGAGCAGCGCCTCGCGACCGGCTGGCTCGAAGTCAGCCAGGGTGCCGGGCGGCAGTTGCCAGCTGTCACCCTGCAATACACTGCGCAGCAGGCGGGTCTGCGCCGGCCAGGCCGAGCGCACGCCGATGCGCCATTCGCGGCTGAAGGCGTCCAGGGTCTCGCCCGGCAGGCTGAGCCCGCTGACCTTGACCCGCACGATACCGCTGCCATAACCGCCGGCGGCACGCACCGGAATGCGCAGCGTGGTGCGCTGGCCCTGGTCGAGCTGGATCGGCACGGTGTAGCCGCCGGGCGTCTCGGCCAGGCTGAGCTGGCCGTCAGTCTCGACCTGCACATCAAGCTTCTGGCTGGCACCGGACAGGTTGCTCAAATCCAGCGCCACGCGGGTCTCATCGCCACCGGCGAGGAAGCGCGGCGCCGACAGCTCCGCCACCAGCGGCGCGGCGACCACCGTCTTGGCCTCGCCCATGCCGTAGCGTTCATCGGTCCAGGCCTGGGCCATCAGGCGCAGCTCGCCATTGAAGTCGGGAATGTCCAGGCTGACCTCGCCCTCACCCTTGTCGTCCAGGGTTAGCGGCAGGCTCTGTAGCGCGACGATGGTGATGCTGGTGTCCGGGCGCTTGCCGCCCTTGGCCAGCGCCGCATCACCACCGAAGGCCAGCGAGGCCAGACGCCCCTGGCCAGCCTCGATCAACTGACCGTAGACATCCAGCTGATCGGCACCATAGGCCTTGCGCGCGAACAGCTCGGCGAACGGGTCCGGCGTTTTGTATTCGGTGATATTGAGGATGCCGACATCCACCGCCGCCACCAGCACACGCGCCTGCTGGGGCACACTGCCATCGGCGTTGCGCGCCTGCACATGAACCTTGAGCGGCTGCTGCGGACGCATCTTCTCCGGTGCGGTGAGACTGACCTGCAGCTTGCGCGGCGCGCGGTCGAACGGCAGGTGCAGCAGGCCGACGGCGCGCTTGGGCGTGGCCCCGGCCTTGCGCTCGCCGGGGCGGATCACCAGGGCGCTGACGTAAAGATCGTGGCGTGCCCAGTCCTTGGCCAGGGGAATGTCGAAGCTGGCGCCTTCGGCCGGCACCTCGATTTCCTGCCACCACAGCGGGCCGTCGCGCGACTCTACCAGCAGATAACCGCTGCCGGCGCTGGGCGGTGTGACGCTGACCTTGGCCGTTTCACCCGCGCTGTAGGCCGGCTTGTCCAGCGCCAGCTTGACCTGATCCGGGCGTACCGCGCCGCCCTCGCTGTTGTCCTGCCAGGAGTAGCCGGCCCAGAAACGCAGGCTGCTGAGCAGCCCGGTGGACGGATCGATCACCTCGACACGGTAGGGGCCCCACTCCACCGGGAAGCTGACCTTGGCGGTGCCGCCGGCGGCGACCTTGATGCCCTCCTCGCCCAGGTTGAGAAACTTCTCGTTGTAGTGATAGCTCCAGCCATCGCTGTCGGAGAAGCTCCAGTAATAGTCACGGCGCTCGCGGATCAGGCGCACCTGCAGGTTATTGCTGGCCAGCTTGTTGCCCTGCGGGTCGGCCAGCAGCACTTCGAACTCGGCCAGGCCGTCACCATCCACGGCCTCGCCGTCGAACAGACCGCGAATGCCCGGCAGCTGCGCGGCCGGCCATACCGGCTGCACCAGACGCCGGGTGATCGGGCGGCCGCCGGACTCCTGCAGGCTGGCCTGGAGAATCAGCTGCAGCGGCGACTTGGCCTCGGCCCAGCGGTTCTCCGGCTGCACCACGGCCTTGCCCTGGGCATCCAGGGTGATTTCCTCCAGTTCCTGATCCTGGCTCAGTTCTTCTTCGGTCAGCGAGCCGAACTGGTAGCCGGGCAGTGCCTTGACCGCCTCACGCAGCGGGCGCACGTAGAGCTGGCCGGTGAGGCGATTGCCGGAGGCCGGTGCGCCGTAGAGGTAACGGCCTTCGACCTGGAACTGCGCCTCGTCGCTCGGCGCGATAGGCATCTCGCGACCCTTCAGCTCCAGGGCCAGGCGCTCGGGCAGGAAGTCTTCGACCAAAAACTCGTAGAGCTGCTTGTGGCCGTTGCCAAAGTCGAGCAGCAGCTGCCAGCGCCCGGTCGGCGCCTCGGCCGCCAGCTGCAACTGGTACTGGTACAGGCCGTGCTCGTCCGGCTGCCAGACGAACTTGCGACTGATCTGCTCGTCCGGCCGGCGCACCTCGACATTCACCGGCTGCGGCTTCACCGCATGGCCGTCGGCGTCCCGCAGCAGCGCATTGAGCAGTACCGTCTCGCCCGGGCGATAGAGATCGCGCGGGCCGAACACGAACAGCTGCAGTGGGTTGGCCTGCGGCCCAGTGATATCGAACTCGGCCAGATCCAGGGCCGGCCCATTCAGGTTGAGCAGGCTGGTCTGCTCGCCCTGGCGTGCCAGCAGCAGGCTGGCCTTGTCCGGCAGCGGCAGCTCGGCATGGCCGGCAGCATCGGTCTTGCCGCTGGCCAGCAGTTGACCCTTGTCGCCGAGCAGCTCCAGCTCCACGCCTTCCAGCGCCTTGCCGCCTTCCAGCGCCTGAGCGAACGCATCCAGGCGCCCGTGGTAACGGTGCACGGACAGGCCGATGTCGCTCAGGGTGAACAGGGTCGCCGGCTGCGAATAGCTGTAGGTGCCGGCCTCGCGCATGACCGCCAGGTACACGCCGGGCTGCTTGAAGGGTTCCAGGCCGGCAATCGGCAGCAGCAGGGTCTCGCGAGTGTTGCGCGCCGGGTTGAGGTCGAAGCGGCCGCCGTAGACCAGCTCGGCCATGGGCAGCAGCTCGCGGGCTTCCCAGGTGTCCAGGTTGGCCCCACGCCCCCACTGGGAGAGGAAATGCGGCAGTGCTTCCTGCTTGATGCGGAAGAACTCGACATTGACCTTGTCGACGTTCAGCGCGATCACCGGCAGACCTTCGGCCAGGCGGGTCGGCAACAGCGAGCCGCGACTGGCGAAACCGACGGTGGGCTGCAGGTCGCGGGTATCGACGCTGGCGCTGTATTCGCGGGCCAGCTCGCTGCCGTTGACGGCACGCAGGCCGCGTTCGATGGTCAGCACCAGCTTGCGCTTGGGCTCCAGGTGACGCAGGCGCAGCTCCATCTGGTTGTCGGACAGCTCCCAGGCACCGTCCACCTTGCCGCTCTTGCGATCGACCAGGTGCAGCTTGGCGGCGAAATCCTGATCCGCCTGCAGCGGCACACTGAAGGTCACCGCCAGGGTGCTGGCGCCGTCGAGCTGGACTTCCGAAACATCCGCCACGCTGAGCTCGCGGCCGGCGTAACGCTTGGCCAGCGCCGCTTCGTCCAGCGCCGGGCGGGCAGCGTCTTGCGCAGCGGCGGACGGGCTGGTCGGGTTGGTCTGTTCGGGAGTTGAAGAGTCGCAGGCGCTCAGCAGGGTGAGCGTGGCAGCCAGTAACAATCCTTTGTACGACATGGAGAACTCGCGCATCTGTGGCAGAGAAGCGAGCAATATAGCCGAGCGACCGCCGCGTTGCCGTGCGACGGTCGCGTGTTTATGCCGGCGTCAGAGGCGGAAGCTGCCCATCTGCCGCGCCAGATCGTCGGCCAGGCGGTTGAGGGTGCGGCAGTCCTCGTTGCAGCTCTGCACTTCGCCGACGGTCTGCTGGGCCAGGTCGGCAATGCCCTGCACGTTGCGATTGATCTCCTCGGTCACCGAGCTCTGCTCCTCGGTGGCGGCGGCAACTTGGGTGTTCATGTCGCTCAGCCGCTCGACCTGATCGGCGATGCTCTCCAGCGCCCGCCCGGTGCTCTCGCTGGCCTGCACACCAACACCGGTGGCCTGCTGGCCGCCCTGCATCGAGCTGACGGCTGCCTCGGCGCCCTGCTTCAGGCGCTGGATCATCTGCTGGATCTCGGCGGTGGAGTTCTGCGTGCGACTGGCCAGGGTGCGCACCTCGTCGGCCACCACGGCGAAACCACGGCCCATCTCGCCGGCCCGTGCCGCCTCGATGGCCGCGTTGAGCGCGAGCAGGTTGGTCTGCTCGGCGATGCCACGGATCACCGCCAGTACCTGGTCGATGGACGCCACTTCCGCCGCCAGCTCCCCGACCGCCTCGGCAGCGTTGCCAATCTCGCCAGACATCTTCTGGATATGGGCGATGGAGCCACCGACCTCGGTACGCGCCGCCGTGGCCTGATCGCGAGCATTCTGCGACACCTCGGCGGCCGAACCGGCGTTACGGGCGATTTCCTGCACGGTCAGGCCCATCTCGTGCACGGCGGTGGCCACCATGTTGGTCATTTCCTGCTGGCGGTCGGCGCGCTGCGCGGTGTTGTCCACCACCTGGGCCACCTGGGCCACCGAGCTGCGCAGGCGCTCGCTGGTGGCCAACACCTCGCCGATCAGCTGGCGCTGGCCTTCGAGAAAGCGGTTGAAGCCCCGGGCCAGATCGCCCAGTTCATCACGGCGGGACTCGTCCAGACGCCGGGTCAGGTCGCCGCCACCACCGCCGATCTCCACCAGCGCCTCGGTGACCCGCTGGATCGGTCGCACCAGGCCACGCGCCAGCAGCACCACCAGGCCGAGCGACAGCACGATCACCGCCAGGCCGATCAACGCGGTGGTCAGCAGGGCCTGGCGCGCCTCGCCATAGACCTGCTGCTCGGGAATCTCGGCAACCAGGCGCCAGTCGATGGACTTGAGCGGCAGCGCCATGGCCAGGAAGCCCTCGCCGTCGCGCTCGAAATGCTGGGTCTGGCCGGGCTGATCGACCAAGCCGGTCGCGGCCTCGTTGCCCACCAGCTGGCTGAGGCTGCTCTGGTCGCTGAGCGTGGCGTCCGGATGCACCTTGACCTTGCCGCTCGCGTCCACCAGGTAGACCCGCCCCGACTCACCGAGGCGGAAGCCGCTGATCAGCTCGGACATGGCCCCCAGGCCCAGGCCCAGACCGCCGACGCCGAGTGTCTTGCCGCCGGCCTCGATACGCTGGTTGATGAACAGGGTGGGCACTTTGGTGCTGCTGTCGACATCGATATCCAGCGAGCGCTGCTTGCCGCTGTCGACGAAACCGTAGAACCAGGCGCTGTCCGGGCCACGGGTCAGGGTGCGGTCGAGCCCTTCGTTGGTGATGTAGTTGCCGGACTGCAGGGCCACGATAAAGGTGCTCAGGGCGCCGCCGGCCAGCTTCTCCTGCTGCAGATAGCGGCTCATGGCCTCCAACTGGGCCGGGTCTTCGCCGGCCGCCAGCCAGTCGGCCACCAGGCTGTTGCCGGCAATACCACGGGCCTGCTCCAGCGGTGTGGCCAGCACCCGCTCCAGGTCGTTGCGCACCGCCTCCACCCGCGCAGGCAGCTCGCCGTTGACCAGATAGCGCTCGACCTGACGGTTGGCCACGCCGGAATAGATGAAGATCACCAGCAGGACGCTGACGACCAGCGCCGCGCCCATGCTGAGGATCAATTGCCAGCCGATACTGCGCTGCCAGAACTGCATGCGTGCCACCTCATTGTTGTTATGCCGCAGGACCAGGGAGCCTCACGGACTCCCGTGGATGCGCAAGCAAGGAATACACCAGCGCACAAAAGGCTCTGGATCGGCTTCCAGAGCCTTCGCACAAAAATTTGCGACCAAAATAAGCACATAAAAGTCACAAAATTGTCACTTAAATGCACACAATCACACCAACCATAGCCCCGTCACTCCCATGTAGTCGGCCCGGCCTTCGCCATCTGAAGGCACACAGGCGTAAAGCGACGGACGGCAGCTGCCCGTCACTCTTATACTTCGCGCTTTTACCGGAAGGCCCCTCATGTCCAAGCTGCTTGAGGCCTGGCGCCACACACCGACCCACAGCCGGGTCTGGGCGCTGGCCGCGCCGATGATCCTGTCCAACCTGTCGGTGCCGCTGGTGGCCCTGGTGGACAGCGCGGTGATCGGCCATCTGCCGCATGCCCATCAACTGGCTGCAGTGGCCGTAGGCGGCAGTCTGTATACCTTGCTGGTGTGGCTGTTCGGCTTCCTGCGCATGGGCACCACCGGCTTCGCCGCCCAGGCCAGCGGCCGCGACGACGGCAATGCCCTGCGCCTGATCCTGCTGCAGGGGCTGCTGCTGGCCGGTGGTCTGGCCCTGACACTCGGCCTGCTGGCCGTACCGCTGAGCGACCTGGCCCTGGGCCTGATGCAACCCTCCGCTGCGCTCGATGAGCTGGCTCGCGACTACTTCCACACCCGCCTGCTCGGGCTGCCGGCCGCCCTGGCCTGCTACGCGCTGGTGGGCTGGCTGTTGGGCACCCAGGATGCACGCGGACCGCTGGCCATCCTGCTGACCACCAACCTGCTGAATGTCGCCCTCGACCTGTGGTTCGTCCTCGGCCTGGACTGGGGCGTACTCGGGGCCGCCCGCGCCTCGGTGATCGCCGAATGGTGCGGTGCCCTGCTCGGTCTGGCGCTGGCCTGGCGCGCACTGCGCCGGCACCCTGGTCGCACGCCGACCGCCGCTCTGCGTCAGTGGCGCAACTGGCGCCCCTTGCTGGCGGTGAATCGCGACATTCTGATTCGCACCCTGGCCCTGCAACTGGTGTTCTTCCTGGTCACCGTACAGGGCACCCGCCTCGGTGACGCCACGGTGGCGGCCAACGCCCTGCTGCTCAACGGTCTGCTGCTCACCGCGCATGCCCTCGACGGTCTGGCCCATGCGGTGGAAGCCCTGTGCGGCCACGCTATCGGCGCCGGCCGGCGTGACGAGTTGCGCCGCTCGCTGGTGGTCGCCGGCGGCTGGTCGCTACTGGCCAGCCTGCTGTTCGCCGCCGCCTTCTTGGCCGGCGGGCAGATCTTCATCAACCTGCAAAGCGATATTGCTGCCGTGCGCGCGGTGGCCTACCAGTACCTGCCCTACCTGGCCGTGCTGCCGCTGATTACGGTGTGGAGCTATCTGCTCGATGGCCTGTTCATCGGCGCCACCCGTGCTCGCGAAATGCGCGATGCCATGCTCATCAGCCTGCTCCTGGCACTGCCCGTGGCCTGGCTGCTGCGCGACCTGGGTAATCACGGTCTGTGGCTGGCCTTTCTATGTTTTATGCTGATGCGAGGTGTGTGCCTGGCCGTTCAGGCCCTGCGCCTGCAACGGCAGAACGCCTGGATTGCCGAACGGCCGACTGGAGAGCCCGATGCTCAAAGCCCCTACACCGGATGATGAACCCCTGCGCCAGCAGGCACTGGATGATCTTGAACTGCTCGACACCCCCGCCGAGAAGTACCTCGATACCCTGGTGCGCCTGACCCACGAACTGTTCCAGGTGGAAACGGTGCTGATCAGTCTGATCGACCGCAACCGCCAGTGGTTCAAGGCCCGCATCGGCCTGGATATGGCGGAAACGCCCCGCGACATTTCCTTCTGCGGCCACGCCGTGGCCGCCAATAGCCTGCTGGTAATCGAGGATGCCCACAGGGACCCGCGCTTCGCCGACAACCCGGTGGTCACCGGCGCCCCCTTCATCCGTTTCTACGCCGGCCAACCGCTGTACAGTCGCGACGGCCAGGCCATCGGCACGCTCTGCCTGCTGCACCCGCAACCCCGTACCCTGAGCCAGGAGGAACGCCTGCGCCTGCGCGACCTGGGCACTCTGACCGAGGGCTACCTGCAACTGCGCGGCCTCAGTCAGCAGGCCGTAAAGCTGCGCCAGGCGGTCAGCCGCGAGCAGCGCAAGGCACTGATCGACCCGCTGACCCAGCTGTGGAATCGTGCGGCCCTGGCCCAGCTCTTCGGCCGCGAACAGCAAAGTGCCCGAGATAGTGGCGAGAAACTCGGCGCGATCTACGCCGATCTCGACCATTTCAAGCAGATCAACGACCAGTACGGCCACGCCGCAGGCGACCGGGTACTGTGGGAAAGCGCACGGCGCATGAGCACGGCCCTGCGCCCGGATGACCTGCTGGTACGACTTGGCGGAGAAGAGTTCATTGCGCTGGTGAGCGTGCACAACCTGGAGGAATTGCAGCACATTGCCGAGCGTGTGCGCTTATCCATTGGCCTCACCCCCATACAGCTCGACCAGCAGGCGGTCTCCGTCACCATCAGCATCGGTACGGCCCTGGCCATGCCCGGCGAAGCGCAGGCGGCGCTGCTGGAGCGAGCCGACCGTGCCCTCTACCTTGCCAAGCAGCAGGGCCGCAACAGAACGATCCACGCCCCGGATACCCCCTGAGGAAAGGAGCTCCCATGGCCGACGCCATCGCTGCCAGCCTGCACTACCTGTCGATCTTCGTGCTGTTCGCCCTGCTGACCAGCGAACACGTACTGTTCAAGCCTGACCTGGATGCAGCCACCGCAAGGCGCCTGATGCGCATCGACATCGCCTACGGCATCTGTGCCGGCCTGGTGCTGGCCACCGGCCTGGCCCGTGTGCTGTGGTTCGGCAAGGGGCTGGACTACTACCTGCACAACTACCTGTTCCACGCCAAGGTCAGCCTGTTCATCCTCATCGGCCTGCTGTCGATCCTGCCGACCCTGACCTTTTTCAGCTGGCGCAACGACGTGCTGGCCGGCAAGGCACCCAACATCAGCCCGGCCGTGGCCCGCCGTACCATCATGGTGATTCGCCTGGAGCTGCTGTTGCTGGTCTGCCTGCCGCTGCTCGCCAGCCTGATGGCCCGTGGACAGGGAATGTTTGGCGGCTGATCCGGCAAACATCTCCTGTGGGAGCGACTTCAGTCGCGATGCTTCTTCAAACAACCCCAATCGCGGCTGAAGCCACTCCCACAAATGCCAGCCTTGTGTCCTCTAGGCTACAGCTAGCCCAACCGAATCTGCGCTAAAGCGAATTGGCTTCCTGCCACACCGCATGCGGGCTTTCCCGGATTGCATCCGGGCTACGGCCAGAACACGCAGGCAGAAAAAAGCCCGGCAATTGCCGTAATGCTGTTCACTTAAGCGGAGCAGCATTGCGATCCACGGGATAGCGGGTCTTGGACATCTTCACCGTCCTGGGTCGAGAAAGCCTAGGGCGGTGGTCCAGAAACAGCCCTCCCAACCCCGCTCTCAACGCCGAAAGACGCCTTCCCGTGGCGGAAAGTGGATTGGC